>JALSHW010000202.1 GCA_026982035.1 Phycisphaerales bacterium
CTGAGGGTCAAATGCATTTGTTCGTAGGCCAGGACGGCCTGCGTATCCCGGGTTGGTTTGAAGAACCATGCGGGCACGATCGATGGACTGGTCGGGGACAACCTCTGGGTGGCTTTTTTGGGTGTCTGCATGGAGCGGCCTAAATGGGTCATGGCAAGTTGTGGTCGGCACCTGACGCCGCCCGACAATTTGATGATTTTATTCACAATTCGCATTGTGGCGGGAAACTTTGATCCCGTGCAGTGCGTAAGACATGGGACTGGCTCGATTTCGAGTCATTCCGGGGAGTCTGAATGGCTCCAGATGCCCGCCTTCGATTTACCAGCGGTCAGCAAGCACCAGCGAGTGCCTGACCCATCCACCTCGAAGAGTCGGCGAGATTGCTCCACACCGGATGTGGGGTCGTAATTTGTTCGAGAAGGAATTTTTGGTCTTTCAGGTCTGCTGATCTGGTAGGGCCGAGACAATCAGGACCCTCGGCTTTGGGAACTTTGGCGGTGATGCTTCGGTGTTGATGTCAGGTTTCTGGGAATCCGTAGGTCATGGTGTGGTGGGATCGGTGCCGACTCAACTTGCAGGTTGGGGGGTGTCGGTCGGTACAAGACATGGGATTGGGTTGCTCGATGATGAAGATCGCGAGTGGATCGAATCCCGATAACTAAACTTTCGATCGGTTTGCAGGACTGATCTAAGACAATGCCGCTGCAGGAACGCAGCGGGGAGAACGCATGATGCAAACGACAGCACACACAACCTCAAAGGCCCCTGGATCGAGCGTGAGCCCGAGTCCGTTGGAGCAGATGCGACGGCGACACCGCGTCGGGGTTTCACGGACATCCACTCGTGCGGGTAAATCGACGCGTCAACTCTCGCATGAAGACGAGCGGTTGTTGGCGACGATTATGCTCAAGGAGCAGGATTATATTGATTCGGAGGTCTTCTACGAGGAGGATGCCGAGCAGAATATTTATGAGGACGCTCCGGACATTATGAAGCCGGACACGACTTGGTACCATCCGGTGATGGATGACATTTCGTCGATCTCGCGGACGCGAACGGTGAAATCGTCGCAGCAGGTGATTCTGACGGGTGCGGAGGAGCGGGTGTTGTTTCACCAGTTCAACTACTCTCGGCACCGTGTTTGTAAGCTGCAAAACGAGGTGTGGGATCGTCCTGACAAGAAGCCGACGCCTGAGCTTGCTCATGAGATTTTGATGTGGTATCGCAAGTCTGAGCGGATTCGTGAGCAGATTGCTGAGACGAACCTTGCGTTGGTTTTGGCAATGGCCAAGCGAACTCGGATGAGTGAGGTTGACTTTGCTGACCTTGTTTCTGAGGGCAACATGGCGTTGCTGCGTGCGGTGGATAAGTTTGATGCTGGGCGTGGGTTTAAGTTCTCGACTTATGCGTGCCGGGCGATTCTCAAGGCGTTTAGTCGTCAGGGGATGAAGCTGAGCAAGTATCGTCAACGGTTCCCGACGGACTTTGATCCCAAGCTTGAGAAGTCCAATTTCCTTGAGACCAAGCGGGCGGACTTTGAGAAGGATACCGCTTCTGAGGTGCGTTCGATCGTGCTTGCCAATCGGGCGGATTTGTCTGATGTTGAGCGGACGGTGCTTGAGCATCGGTTTGGGCTTGAGACTGGTGGGCACGAGAAGCCGATGACCCTTGAACAGGTCGGGCAGATCATTGGTGTGACCAAGGAGCGTGTCCGTCAGATTCAGAACAAGGCGATGGAGAAGATTCGGGTGGAACTCGAGTCGAACTTCCTTGGGACGATTGAGGAAGAAAGTGCTCTTGAGACTGCGGGCTCCAAGTAAAGTAAGTTGTTTGCTTGAATGGGTGGGCATTGGATGCCTTTTAAAGATTGTGATTAAAGATTGAGATTCATTGACGGCCCTGAATAGGGGCCGTTTTTTTATGGTTTGGAGTGTTTGAGCCAAGAATGGAACCAGAATGGAACCAAATTGGAACCTTGGGTGACAGAGAGCGAACATGGGGGTCCGGCGAGGGGTTTGATTGCTCAATATCCAGATCGGTTGCAATAGTTGTGTACCCTGGGTTGTTTGCCAGCGTATTCTTTCTCCCTACCCTCTTATTCCGGGGAATCGTGTTGATGGCCTGGGATCTGTATTTTCATAGATGAGGAACCGAGTGCCATGAGTGTGACAGAAAGTCCAGCGACCAGTGCCGAAGCAGGCCATGTTGATCTTGATCTATCAGTCGGCAAGAATCATGATCCACATGCAACGCGATGGGGAGATTTCCTCAAGGCGACGATCAAGTTTGGAGCATCGGACTTGATTATGAAGTCTGAGCAGAAGCCCAAGATTCGGATGCGTGGATTGCTCAAGGCGTTGGATGTTGAGCCGGTGACGGCTGAGGAATTTTTCAATATCGCCAAGCATGTTTTGAGTCAAGAGCAGATCAAAGACTTGAAGAAATTTGGATCTGTTGACTTTGCATACAACTACGATGCCAAGCACCGTTTCCGTGTGAACTTGTTTCAGGCACGGGGGACGCTTTCAGTGGCGGCGAGAAATATCACTTCAGAGATTT
>JALSHW010000203.1 GCA_026982035.1 Phycisphaerales bacterium
TGACTATGCGGGCGATAAAATTATTGAGGCCGTCCAAAAACTCCGCGTGCTGTCGCCACTCTATGACATGCACAACGAAGGCATTGACATCACCAAGATCGAATGGGCGGCGCACTGATTGAGTCAACCCCCTCCGGGGTTGAGATGAGAACAGAATATTCCAAACTCTGAGTAAGTTTGAATACACAGAGAACACGACCACCTGAGAGGTGCAACATGGCATACGGCGAAAAAGTAATCGACCACTACGAAAACCCACGCAATGTCGGAACCTTCGGCACACAAAAAGAAATCAAAGAATCCACCGAGATCGGTGTGGGGCTCGTCGGTGCTCCAGAATGCGGCGATGTCATGCAACTCCAGATCAAGGTTAACGACGACACTGGAGTCATCGAAGACGCCAAGTTCAAATGCTTCGGCTGCGGCTCAGCAATCGCCAGTTCATCGCTGGCAACCGAATGGCTTCGTGGAAAAACCCTTGATGAGGGACTTGAAATCAAAAACACCGCGATCGTCGAAGAGCTGAGTTTGCCTCCCGTCAAAATTCACTGCTCGGTTTTGGCTGAAGACGCCATCAAAGCGGCTATTTCCGACTACAAATCCAAACACTCTGGACAATAAACTCTGGAGTTCGCCCCCTATTATCCCGTGTCCAATACGCCAGCACCTACAGAAATCGAGGCACCCATGACAACTGAACCAACCACATCAACCGAACAAGACGGGGTCATCATCACGGAACTGGCCGCCGATGAAATCCGAGGCATCATCGCCAAGCAAGAGCTCGATCCAGAAAAAGTCCGGCTCCGCGTCGGTGTCAAAGGCGGCGGATGCTCAGGATTCAGCTACCTGCTCGACCTGACCGAATCACAAAAAGATTCCGATGAACTCTTTGAACAACATGGCATCAAGGTCATTATCGACCCCAAAAGCTTGCTCTACCTCAATGGTGTCACTGTGGATTTCAAAGATGAAATCATGGGCCGTGGATTTGTGTTCAACAACCCGAACGCAACCAGCAGTTGCGGTTGCGGATCCAGTTTCTCGGCTTGATCTTTCTTGCAGCAAAGACTTACCAGGTCGGCCGATAACCGACCTTGTCGGCATGATCATAAAGGTCATTCACTCGCAACACACTTGATGACGCCGATTCTTAGACAAGGACACATTTGATATGGACTATATGTCGAGGACCTTTAAATGGAGAATCGTTACTATGGCCAAGCTCAGCACAATTGCACTCACGACCGCACTCTTTGCCGGATGCACCCTACCCATCCCCGTCTTTACATCCACGGCCTCGGCCTCGGCCGTCATGATGGCCGATGACGATATCGATTCTGAGCCAGTCTTTGTGGATTGGTGGTACAGAATGCATGTGGCACTCCAAAATTCCGATGGCGATATCCCTTGGTCACAAAACCCAACTGCTGCAGAACGGGCTCGCGTTCCTTCCTTTACACCCACCTCAGAATACTTCTACTCACCTATGCCACAACCAAGTGGTGGCCACGGAATCGGCTTTACAGGATGGATGAGTTGGCTCCTGACGGATTCTATGAATCGCGTCGCCCAAAGCGGGACTCCTGTCACGATACTCCTCCGAGAACGCAACTCGCCATTTCCATATTACACAAACGGAAATGAAGTCGATCCAAACGCGCTTGCTGATGCTCTCAGTACGCTCCCAAAGCTCGACTACCTCTTTATGGACCTTGAGTTTGTCCCCGATGACATCGAACGAAATGTCCATGAAATCATACGATTGGTACGCAATCACCCGAATCCAGAAATTGCCAACGCCTACATCGGCAACTACAGCGATTACGCGGGGGCCTATGACAAAGGATATAACTGGGAAAATCAAAAAAATCGCAGCGGTGGAGGTATCTATCACGGATACACAGGATGGGATCGAGACAGTTTCTTTCGAAATTCTGGACTCAATGTTGCGATGCCAGTTGCATACCCGTACGAAGCATATTCGGTTCACGCCAAACCAGAGCTTCTTCGTGGGACTCCCCCATCACCAAATGCCCGTTCTGCAATTTTCTGGGCACCGATCGAACATGTGTCCACCGCTGCCCGTGAACTCGATCCCAGCCATAAACTGGTCCCGTGGGTCTCTTCATATGTTTCGCACACGGAAGAAGACCCGCGAGGATATTACAACGCTCCCCCACCGCCTCGCCAAGACCTCAAAGCACTCATCAAACACATTTACCTTCGTGGTGCAGATGGATTTGCAGTCTGGACTCGATCCAACACCGATACAAGCCATCCACTGGTGGACTACACCGAATACCGTCAACTCGCTCTTGATGCCTGGGAAGACATCGAAACAAAGCTCAATGGCGAACCACGCCTTGAAATACTCAACCTCGACACAAACAAATCCCAAGGCATCGAATGGTCTGGTGTCCGCTCGCTGAGCCGTGTGGTTGTCTTGGTTTCCAACCTCTCAGGCGACCCAAGACCTAAATCCGTCCTCTTGCCAGCAATCGAAGGACTTCCAACCCAAACGGGCCCAGTCGCCAACGGCACCCACAGAATCTTC
>JALSHW010000204.1 GCA_026982035.1 Phycisphaerales bacterium
GGTGACGCCGACGAAGGTGCAGTTGTTGAAGAGTCCGTTGAGGCCCATTGGGATTTGGACATTGCGGAAGACCATGTTGGTGAACACGGGTCTCCAGTAGATGTCTGAATAGGTTGGGGAGTTGAAGGGTGTTTTTTCGGAATAGGCCTCGGCGCTGTTGTCTGGGATGCCGTCGAAGTTTGCATCCTCGTAGACAGGAATAAACTGTGGATCATCCAAATTTGGTGAGTTGTTTGCCAGTGTCCAGGTACTCAATGAAGCTTCAGCAACGCCGAGTTGGTCGGCGACTTGGCGCCAAAATGGATCGCCGTCGGCGGCGGCCATGAGGGCGGTTTCGGTGTCAACAAAGCTCGATGCGTCGATGTCGGGTAAACGGCTGTCATCGGCACCGAACTCCAGTGGGGAGTCGCCCTCTCCTGGTACGATTGGGCCTTGGAGGCGTTCTCCGATGGGCCCTTGTCCGGTTTCCCAATCGGCGAGTGTGGTTTTGAATACGAGTGATCCGTCGACTTTGGAATATCGATCCATGAGGTCGATGTAGCCGTCGCGCCAGCCGAGTTCTAGATCGGGGTAGGAGCTGTGGAAGGGGTCGTAGTCGAGTGGATTTTCGTCTTCGGGTTCGTATTGATTGTTGCTGTTGAGGTCTTCGTAGCCGTAGACCCCGTTTTTGTTGCGGTCTGGGGTGCTTGAGTCCATGAGGTAGGCGAGGTCTTCGTCGATGTCTTCGAACTCTGGTGCGTCGCCTGCGGTTTCGGCGGGGGTGCCTGCGATGAGGGCGGTTGAGAGGGTGACGCGGTTATCGCCGTCTTGATCGTAGTGGCGGATGAAGATGTCGAACTCATCGAGGTAGCCATCGGCTGTGGCGTCGTTGAATGCACCGTCTGGGATTGAATCGCCGTCAAGATCAACATCCAGAGGCATGCCGGCACCTTCGATGGGATGACCGAAGCGGAGGCGGTTGTCACGATCGACATCGGTGGCGGCGAGTGATGCCCAGAAATCTTCGAGTTTGGCATCGAGGTCTGGGTCGAGGCCGTAGAAATCGGATCGCATGATGATGGGGTCACCATCGTTGAAATCGACCTCGTCGTATCGGGTTCCGATGTCTCCTTCGACACTGACATTTTTGCCAATCATGATTTTGGAGTTGGCGATGATGGCTTGATCGACGGATTTGGTGACCCGGTAGTCGCGGATGATTGTTCGGCGGATTGGTTGATTGTTTCGTTGGAGGTCGTAGACGATTCCTTCGACGATGACGCGGATGAACTGTCCACCAGCCAGTGGTGCGTAGCGGATTTGGTACGCCGGTGGCGGACTGTTCATGGTGTCGACATTCCAGTCACTGATCATGATGGCCGGGGTGTTGATCCAATTGGAGTTTTCGTAAACGGAGAGATCAACTCCACCTGGTGCGGTCTGGATTTCTGGTGCTTCGAGGTATCCCAGCCCGGCGATGAAGTTGATGTCTTCGCTATGGATGTTGATCAGTGCCTCGGCAATGCCTGATGGAAGACTCGCTTCGGTGTACCCGAGACGAGGGGGAAGAACAGTGTGGACACCGATGCCCCCGCTGTCACCTGTCCAAAGCGACCAAGAGAGCGAAGCGTTCATTTCACTGTCGGCGACGACAAATCGTGAGGAGGCCTCTTCGAGACGATGCTCGGCTACGGCCAATCCAGTCTCTGCGGCACTGAGTGCACGCATGACATGCAGGTGCATGCTGGCGGTTCTGATATTTCCGGTCGATGAAACCGCCATGGCGGCGATCAAGGAACCAAACAACACCAAGAACATCATCGCAAGGATCGAAGCGATCCCTCGGCGATGGGACTGGAGGGTACGGATCAATCGTGCTCGTGTGGTCATAGAAGTTTGTCCTTTGCTGCCGAGCATCAGGGCACCACCCACATCACCTCAGTGACAAGGTCAGGTTGAATCGCATTTGCGGCTTGATAGAACACGCGGACGGTGACCCGGAGGGGGTATTCGTCTACACTGCGTCCTGGGAAATCTCCGTCGGGATCTTCGGTAAAGTTATCGGCGTGGACTTCAGATGGATCGAACGGGTTGATTTTTTGAACAATGACCTGTTGTGACCAGCCGAACATTGGGGTACCGATGAATACGCCGTTGCTTGTGCCTCCGATTTCGATGCCGTCGTTGGTGATGTCTGGGATGATTTCGCCATAGGCGTTGAGTGGTCCGGGAAGGTCGCCATCTAAGAACCCTGCGGTACCAATGAATGAGAAGGTGATTCCGTCGAAGTCGTCGATGTCGTCAAAGTCGCCTGCGTTGAGTTCTCCAGTATCTGGACCCCAGCCATGAAGAACACCGGCCCCGCCATCTTCTTCGATGTACAACCCGACGACTGGATCGTGCTTGGGGAGGTTCCGGGTCATCTCGCGGATTTCATTGGCAAGGTATGTTCCACTGGCGGCGTGGGACGACCATGAGTTTGCGGTGATGAATGAGGACTGGGCGTCAACCATTGCCAGGACGCCGACTCCGATGATGACGGTGGCCATGGCCGATTCGATCAGCGTAAA
>JALSHW010000205.1 GCA_026982035.1 Phycisphaerales bacterium
TGTTTATGACGGGGAATGTGGTGTGGTGTGATTTTGAGGAGCCGGGGGCGAGCAAGATGGCGATGGTGATTACACGGTTTGATCGCAGCGGGGATCGGGAGCGATTGATTAAGTCGCTGACGACGGGGCATCATCTTCGGGTGGCGTGAGTTGAGATTGTATATTTGAATGAACGAGCCGCGACCGTGAGGGTGCGGTTTTTTTGTGTTATACTCAATTTGTGAAGACTCGATGGAACTCAGTTGAAGATGATCGCGGGAAACGGCATGAAGTGTGCATGATCCGTGATGTGGTCAAGAGTAGTGGGATAAATCGGATTGGTTTTGTTGGTCGTGAAGATTCCAGTCGGTTTTGGATTACATTTATTCTCAGTGGTCTTTATTTTGCTTTCAGTATGCAGTTGTTTTTCTTGATTTTTGGAATGTATGATATTTCCACACTCTTTGATCCGTTCTGGTTCATGATGACCGCGTTTCTATTTGTTGGGTTTGGTGTGCCAATGGGCATTGTTGTGAGGTTGACCGGATGGCGGAGTCCGCAGCGTGCTAAGCGGGCGGTGCTGTCGATTGGATATTGTCCGGCGTGTGCGTATCGGTTGTTTGATATTGAAGCGGAACCTGATGGATGTACGGTGTGTCCGGAGTGTGGCGGGGCTTGGCGGCTGTGTGAAAACACTACTGTGCAGTAAGAGTAAGAAAGCGAGCCGTGGCATCTTTCAATGTGATGAGAAGATCACTCCCTTACGGTTTCGGCTCGTTTAGGGCTTTGATTACGGGCTGGTCCCTTTGCTGACGGAGCCGTCGAGGTAGGCGAGGTTTTTACCGGTTTGGTCGGGGTTTTGGTGTTGTGACCACTTATTTTGATCGATATGGAATCGCTGCATGTCTTGGAGAACCGGAGGAGCATCGGTGCCTTCGTATGGGCGAGAAAGGCGACGCCAATCTGGGAGGTTGTCTGGTTGCTCGCTGGTGACCTGCATGAAGGCGGCGGGCATATATGAATAGCTGAATCCGGTGAGTGGGGCTAGGAGGCGATCGGAGGGGCAGGCGAAGGGGTCGACGCGGGAGACATCTTCGCCGAGGGTGCCTTGTGGCATGACGGTATCGAGGTATGAGGAGAGTGATCGGTACGGTTCGGGATCGTCGATGGTTTGGGGAATGACGGTGGCCCAGGGGAGTACGCCGTGGTTGTCTTCTTGGTACATTTGGAGGCCGGTGACGAGGGATCGGAGGTTTGCTTGGCAGCGGACGCTGCGGGCGGATTCCATGGCTCCTGAGAGTACTGGGAAGAGGATGCCGATGAGGAGTGCGATGATGGCGATGGAGACGAGGAGTTCGATGAGCGAGAAGGCGGGGCGTGTGTTGGAATGGGTGGGTCTAGTCGTCATTTTGTTGTTGATCGAGGAGGGCTTGGGCTGCGAGGCGTTCTCGCTCTCGTTCTCTGGCGGCGGCGACGCATGGGGAGCAGTCTTCATCAACTGGTGTACTGGAGGTGATGGCTGCGGGTTGCATGGCGCGTTGATTGATGATCCATCGCCCGCCGCCTGAGATGAGGATTGCCAAGGCCAAGAGTATGAAGAAGCTGAGGTAGAGGAGGGTGTCGGTCAGTCGTGACGGTGGCCGTGAGGTTTTTTGGGTGGCGATGGTGTCCATCAGTTGTCGCCTTCGATTTCAAAGGTGCCTCGGGCGGTGAGTTGGCGTTTGATGTTTGCGGCGGCCATTTCACCGTGAGGTCCGAAGAAGTCGGTTGGGTGTTCGTAGATTAAGAAGAGACGGTCGCGGATGGGGCCGGGGGTGTCGGCGAGGCCTGATTGTATAGCCCACGCTACGGAAGAGTTGAAATAGCGATGACTCGAATTTTGGTACATGCCTTCGGTAAGACGATCGATTAGGATATCGCGTTGATCTTCGTCGATGGGAGCACCCGAATTGAATCGTGAGGCTATTGCAGAGATCGCATTACTACGACGAATGGACATGAGTGCAAGTGTCTCGTCATACATTGCTCCTGATCCTGAAACAGAGTCATCTGGAATAGGTGGTATATCAATAAATTGAAGGAGTTTTGTCACTTCATGTTCGGACCATTGTTTGGCATGTAAAATATCCACCATGATGTAGTTGTGGGTATGTTGGTATTCAGCAGGAAGATCGGAATCTTGGGGGAGGATGAGTGGTTTTGGATGACCAAGTTTCATTCGCCACTCAGGCGTTTTTGCGACTTGAATGGCCCGGATTGCGATGGAGCCAACAATGTAGGCCGCCAGTACGCCTATTAATAACAACAGAATTTTCTTGACCATACGACTAATCCTAATTTCTGTGTATCAGAAAATCTAGTTTACCCGAGAATAATGAACCAGAATCTGTCCCATCGTGACGGTACATTAAATACGGCCTGCGCACAAAATGCCAAGCAATCATTTTGTAGGGCCAATGGGGCCAGAGCGCAACATGTGTTGCATGCGCCTACAGAGTTGACTCCCGCGGCAGGACCACATGTTGCACCACCGTGTTGCCATCCGGGTGTGCCGCAGG
>JALSHW010000206.1 GCA_026982035.1 Phycisphaerales bacterium
CTGATCAATTTGAGGATGCTCCTTTGGCTTGCGGGACTGAGGAGGATGCCGGTCGCTATGATTTGGGTTCGATCTGGGATTTGGCTTGGATCGGGTTGCTTTTACTCCAGACAGCGAGATTGATCAATGGGTATTCGGACACACACTTGCGGGCAGATGACGGAATCTGACATTGGATCGACGGTGACACTCAATGGGTGGGTCAATGCCTTTCGTGGGCATGGAGGGGGGTTGATCTTTGTGGATGTGCGGGATCGGGAGGGGATTACGCAGGTTGTTTTTGATAGTGAGGATGCTGCGGCGGAGCTTGTTGAAGCCGGGGATCGGTTGCGGAATGAGGATTGTGTTTCTATTACTGGGGTTGTGCGTGAGCGGGCCAAGAAGAATCCGAAGATGGCGACGGGGTCGATTGAGGTTGTGGCTTCGGAGTTGACTGTTTTGTCGAAGACGAAGAAGTTGCCGTTCCTTCCGAGTGATGAGAAGAATCTGCCTGCTGAGGAGACTCGGTTGCAGTATCGGTATTTGGATTTGCGTCGGCCTCATATGCAGAATATTTTGCGGATTCGGCATCGGCTGACGAAGTTGACGCGTGATTACTTTGATGAGCAGGGGTTTCTTGAGATTGAGACTCCGATGTTGTGTCGGTCGACGCCTGAGGGGGCTCGGGACTTTTTGGTGCCGTCGCGGCAGCAGGAGGGGATGTGGTATGCGTTGCCTCAGTCGCCTCAGTTGTTCAAGCAGATTTTGATGATTGCGGGGTGTGATCGGTATTTGCAGATTGTGCGGTGTTTCAGGGATGAGGATCCTCGGGCGGATCGGCAGGCGGAGTTTACGCAGATCGATTTAGAGATGGCGTTTGTGGATCGGGATGCGGTGCTTGAGGTGATGGAGGGGTTTGCGCAGAAGATTTGGAAGGAGATTATGGGTGTGGAACTTGGGGCGTTTCCTCGGATGTCGTATTCAGATGCGATGGATACCTATGGGAGTGATCGGCCTGATACTCGGTTTGATTTGAAACTGGTTGATATTTCGGAGATTGCTGGGAAGACTGATTTTGGTGTGTTTGCCAATGCGTTGGGCATGGACAAAGGATGTGTCAAGGCGTTCCGGGTGCCTGGGGTTGCGGAGAAGTTTACTCGGAAGACGACGGATGCTTTTAGTAAGTTTGCGGCCGACTTTGGGGCCGGGGGGATTCCGACGACGAAGTTTGTTGGTGGGAATCTTGAGGGGGGGATCGGGAAGTTCTTGGGTGAGATCAAGGACGAGTTGGTTGCTGCACTTGGACTTGAGGATGGGGATGCGGTGGTGTTTGCGGCGGATACTTATGGTGTGGTGTCGCGGTCATTGGGTGAACTGCGATTGAAAATCGCCAAAGACTTTGATTTGATTCCTGATGGCCTATGGAACTTCTTGTGGGTCTATGACTTCCCGATGTTTGAGTGGGTTGAAGATGCACAGCGGTACCATGCGTTGCATCATCCGTTTACGGCGCCGTCGGATTATGAAGTTGAACGGTTGTTGTCTGCCGATGCGAGCGATATTGATATGGTGGAATCGATTGTGTCTGATGGGTATGACATGATCTGTAATGGGTCAGAGATTGGTGGTGGGTCGATTCGTATTCATCGGGCGGATGTGCAGGCCAAGGTGTTTGCGTTGCTTGGACTCAGTGAAGAAGAAGCCAAGCAGAAGTTTTCGTTCTTGATGGATGCGTTGTCGTATGGGGCTCCGCCTCATGGTGGGGTGGCGTTTGGGCTGGATCGGTTGGTGATGCATATGTGCGGGACGGATAATATTCGTGAGGTGATGGCGTTCCCGAAGACGATGACGGGGCAGGACTTGATGTGCGAAGCGCCCAATGTTGTGGATGATGAGCAGCTTGGGGAGTTGCATGTGCGTTCGACGGCCAAGGTCAAGGCGGGGGTGTAGGCCGAGGTTCTTTGAGAGTGACTGACCATATACACGACCGTAAAAAATGAACAACGCCCGGCTCTTGATTGAGCCGGGCGTTTTTGGTTCAAAGCGGGTGAACAGATTTGAACTGTCGACATTCACGTTGGCAACGTGACGCTCTACCACTGAGCTACACCCGCGTTTGGTTGTCGCTGACCTGAAGAGGACTTGATCGTCATCGGGTCTGCAAGGGTAAAAATAGACCGTAAATGGGCGTTGGTCAATCTGTTTTTGAATGAACCTGACATGTGGAGGGATTGGAGCGGTATTTGGGCTTTGGGGAATGGATTATTGGCCCAGGGCTTGGGTGATGGCGGCGACGACTTGGTCGGAGGTGTAGGCGTTGGAGAGCCAGACGGGCTCTGGATTGCCCGGTTCGTAGATGACCAGAAGGGGGATTCCGGTTTGTCCCAGGGCTTTGAGTTTGTCCCAGCCGAGGGCGGACATGGCGGTGAGGTCGGCGGACATGGGGATGACGGCTGGGCTGAGGAGGAGGGATTTGACGGGATCGCGGTTGAGGACTTTGGCTTCGAGGGCCTTGCAGTTGAGGCACCATTCGGCGGTGAAGTCGAGGACGACGACCT
>JALSHW010000207.1 GCA_026982035.1 Phycisphaerales bacterium
GCTCAGGTTTCGGATTTGAAGCCGCCCAAGGCCAAGGAGGCGCCGAGTTCGCCGAAGTTTTTGATGATGGGGATTGTGATTGTGCTGGTGGCGGGAGTGGTTGTGGCGGTGACGCTCAAGACCAAACGCGGGCATCAGGATTGAACCGGGGTGCTGTTTGGTGCGGATAGATTGGTGCCAACAGATAGATTGGCATGAATAAGAATAAGTAGGTGGGGTTGGTGGTTTGGCATTGAGAAGCGTGGAGCCAACGGGCCAACGCGGCGGTAGACAAGCAGGGCAAGACACAGAACAAGCATGGATCGAGGTTTGGTATGCACAACGAACAAGCGGGACGACGGCGGAGATTTACTGGAGTGAATTTGGTGTTGCTGGGGGTGGCTTCGTCGATGGTGATTGTGGGGATGGCTGGGGCTCAATCGAGCAAGAACGCAAAGAGGGTTGGTGGACAATACATTTGCGTGGGTGGGCAGACGATTGATGGATACACCAATGTGGTGTATGTGCTTGATTCGGCCAATCGTGAACTGATCGGGCTGCGATGGGATGAATCACTCAAACAACTCAAAGGCGTCGGATACCGCGACCTGGACGAAGACATGAACAAGGAAAACGACCGATGACCCCTCCCCCCAAAGTAAAGCCCCCCCAAAGTAAACCCCCCCAAAGTGAATCCACCCAAAGTGAATCCACCCAAAGTGAGTTCACCCGAAGTGAGTTCGCCCAAGGCGAATCTCCCAAGGGAAAGCGTGTGGCTATTGATGGTGTTGGTGATGGTGCTGGGCATTCAGGTTTTGGGGACATATCGAGTGGTTGGGTGACGATTGGGTTGTTGTTTGTGGTGGTGTTTTTGTTGGGGCGTGTTGGGGGTGGCTTTGAGAGTCCGGCGATGGCGGAGATGGCGGTCAATGAAAATGGGTACACGATGATGACGACTGATGGGGGGTCTGATGAGATTTTGGTGGTGATTGATTCTCGGCAGGAGTTGTTGTTTGTGTATCGGCTTGGGTTGGCCGGCGGGAGTGGGGGTGGGGGGGTTGATTTGTTGGAGCGGGAGCCGCTCAACGAGGTGTTTGAGCGGGCGCGGGCTCAGGCGTTGGGCACGCCCTAAGATTCTTTGTGTCGATATCGCCTTTACCACAGTTTGAAGAGGATCTGGCTGCCTATTTGAAGGAGAAGGCGGATCGTGATGCGTATGAGAAGTTGAGTGTGCCTTCGTCGATTGTGGTGCGTTTTGGGTATTCGATGATGGTGGGGGAGTTTCCGTATTCTGGGGAGGTCAAGCCGGGGTGTGGGAGCAAGTTGGTGGTCAAGACGCAGCGGGGGACTGAGCTTGGGGAGATGTTGACGAGTACTTGTGCCAACTCTGGGTGTTCTAAGAGTGTGAGTCGCAAGGAGATGCTCGAATATATTGAGAACTCTGGTGGGCGGAAGTACCCGTTTTATGAGCAGGGGCGGGTGTTGCGGGTGGCGACCAAGGCGGATATGGATGAGTCGGCTCGGCTTGAGCAATCCAAGCATGGGATGCGGGTGATTGTGCGGGGGAAGATCAAGGCGCATGGTTTGGAGATGCGGCTTGTTGAGGTGGAGCCGATCCTTGGGGGGGAGCGGGTGTTGGTGTATTTTTCGAGCGAGGATCGGGTGGACTTTCGTGAGTTGGTCAAGGAGTTGCAGGTTGAACTCAAGAACCGGGTGGAGTTGGTGCAGGTGGGGGCGCGGGATGAGGCGCGGATTGTTGCCGATTATGAGCGGTGCGGGCAGTACTGTTGTTGCAAGAATTTTTTGAAGGTGTTGAAGCCGATCAGTATGAAGAGCGCGAAGATTCAGAAGGCGACGCTTGATCCGTTGAAGATTTCGGGTCGGTGCGGGCGGCTGATGTGTTGCTTGCGGTATGAAGATGAGACTTATGAGGAGTTGCGGAAGAACTTGCCTCATCGGAAGAGTCGGGTGGGGACTCCTGAGGGGGATGGGATTGTTTTGGATTCTCAGATTTTGACGCAGTTGTCGAAGATTCGGTTGGATGATGGGACGATTGTGGCGGTGGCGATTGAGGATTTGGGTGAGCCGGTGCTTGCCAAGGCGCCTGAGCCGGGTGCGGCGCGGCCGATGCGTAAAGAGATGCGCAAGGAGATTCGGAAAGAGGTGGGTAGAGAAAGGCGTTCGGAGAGCGGTGGGGATTTACGGCGGGGCTCGCAAGGGGGCTTGCGGGGTGATTTACAGGGTGGGGCTGGTGGTGAGGTTGATGTTGGTGAGCGTCCGAAGCGTCGCCGGAGGCGGGGGAGGGTTCGGTCTGGATTGGAATCGAGTGGGGGTTCTGGGTCGGGGGTGAAGCCAGGGGAGAAACAGGGGGAAAAGAAGGTTGAGAAGCCCAAGCGTCGTCGTGGGGGCAAGCGTCCTCGGCCCAGTGCTGAGGAGCGGGCTCGGCGTGCTGAACAGCGGGCCGGTGAATCCAAGCCCGAATCATCGGGTGGTGGTGAGGGAAATGTGGCGGGTGGGAAGAAGAAGCGTCGTCGCCGGAGGCGGCGG
>JALSHW010000208.1 GCA_026982035.1 Phycisphaerales bacterium
CGGCCATCGAATCCGACGGGCATGTCGATGCGTGCGATTCGTGTGACAATTCGTCGGGTGCGAATCAAGATTTGGATGGAGATGCACCATGAGTTCAGTTCATTCGCCGCATGTTCGACAAGCGACTATTTTGACGGTGGTTATTACTCTCCTGCATTTTTTGATTACCACCCAGTCGCATGGGCTTCATTGGATTCATATTGCTCTGGCCGGTGCCTATCTTATTCCTGTACTGGTTGCCGCGGTTGCTTATGAACGCATAGGAGGATTTCTCTCGGCAATGGGCGTAAGTTTGCTGTATTTGTTGCATTTGCTTTGGTCTTGGCGTGATTCACCGATGGCCAATCCAGATCAGTTTGCGTGGCTGGTTGTTTACCCGATTGTTGGTGTGGTGACGGGGCATCTTGTGTCTGTCGATAACAAGCACCGTCGACGGCATGATGAACTTTTGGAGCAGTCTCGTCACAGTGAACTTATCAATGGGATTACCGGGTTGCTCACTGCGGTAGAAGTACGGGATACGGCAACGGTTGAACATTCCCATCGTGTCGCCGAGATGTCCAAACAGATCGGCGAAGAACTTGGATTTGATGCAAAAACAGTATCAAATTTGTTTCTGGCTTCGCTTGTTCACGATATTGGAAAAGTAGGAATTCCTGATGCGATTTTGTTTCATCATGGTCGGCTTAATGATAAACAGATGGCCGAAATGCGGGAACATGTTGAACTTGCGGTCACGATGCTTCTGGAGATTCCCGGGACCGACGACATCGCCAAACTTGTTGCCCAGCATCATGAGAGTCCAGATGGAAGTGGGTACCCACATGGACTCATGGCCGATGAGATTGATCCGGCCGCTGCGGTGCTTCGTGTGGCCGATATATTTACAGCGATCACTGAAGACCGAGTGTATCACGATGCCATGTCAATTGACGAAGCAATTGATGCAATGAAAAAACTTGATGGAGACCAACTTGATACAATGGCTTTTAGGGCCTTGATCCGAGTTGTCAATCGTGATCGGGATGATGCGATAAGTTCAGAATCGTTTGAAACAACAGATGGAGAACCCAAGTGAGCCGTTTGATGCCTTCTCTGATCGCGTTCTTACCAATATTCTGGTTGGTGTCGCCTGCAGTTGGGCAGATGTCGCCAGAGGAACACGCTTCTCATCATCCCGCAGAAAATGCTTCTGAGAAGGGCGATGGTGATGAGTCGGCTGATGGTGAGCCGTCAGAGTCCGGTGGTGGTGGGATGGGGGAAGGTATGGGTGCGATGATGGAGCAGATGGGTGTTCCGCCGCCGAAGGATTTGTATCCATCATTGATGAGTATGCCCGAATTGTCGGCTCAAGACCTCGAAGAGATCGAGAAGCGGGCAAAAGAGCGGGTGCAGTCTGGGCTTGTGCTGATGACCGAGGCGATTGATCAGATGTCCCAAGCATCATCGGACAATGATTTCGTGTCAATGCAGACGGCAGCGGTGCTGTTTCGGGAAGGATTCGCCAAGTTTGAAAGCGGGCTTGCGACTCGACAGTTTCTAAGCGAAGGACAGCATCCACAGGAAATCGCGCTCAACTGGTTTCGGCGTGAGATGAATATTGAGCCCAGGCATCCCGATCATGGCGATGGACCGATGGGACTTTCGTGGTTTCATTTCAGCACCATGATTGTTCTTGTGGTGTTTGGGGCCGCGATGATTGTGATGTACTACTTCAAGATGCGCCGTGCATCGATGCTCATCATGAGGATCAGTGAATCTCGAGAGAATCATTCATCCGATGCGTAATTACGAACCCATCCTGGTTTGGTTCTTGATGGCGATTCTGTTTGTCGTTTGGCTTGGGTTTCCGATGCATGCTTCGACTCAGTTTGCTGGAAGTTTCTGGGGCGGGGTGCTTGCGGTGAGTGGCTCAGTGTTGTTGCTGATCCCATTTCTGTACTCGATGATGAAACGAATCAAACGGGTCAAAGTCGCGGTGACTCGGCGCCTGTCGATGAAGACGGCGTTGGATTGGCATGTATACGCCGGTATTCTTGGGCCGATCCTTGTGTTGCTCCACACCGGGCACAACTATCGAAGCCCCCTGGCGATCACGCTGACGACCTTGATGTTGATTGTTGTTCTCAGCGGGTTCATCGGGCGGTTTCTCAATGCCAAAATTTCTCGTTCAATCAAAGAAAAAAAGGCGATGCTCAATGAACTGAATCTTGCTTATCAGGATGCGGCCGACGAGCTGCGACAATCTCCTGATGCCACAAGTCATGTCAAGCCGTTTACCAGTGGGATCGTTCGCATGGTGCATCGCGTGATCAACAGACCGAATTCTTTGAAACAGGACTCGGCGTCGAAGGTTGCCCAGACGATTGAGATCGCCGAATCCATCGCCGATATTGAGTATGCGATCAGTACACACGAGACATTCAAGCGGGCGTTTAAGATCTGGCTTCGCTGGCACATCATGATTTCAATGGGATTTTATGTGTTGCTCGCACTCCATGTGTGGTCAGGGATTCATTTTGGAT
>JALSHW010000209.1 GCA_026982035.1 Phycisphaerales bacterium
CCCAGGCCCAGAGGCCCAATGTCGGCGGCCGTGTTTTTGCATGAAATCGGGCACCATGCCATTGGGTTTGGAACATATAAACCGCGATGCCTGGAGGAGTTTTACGCTTGGAAATTTTCGATTGAGAAAATGGAAGAATTGGGGCTCAATGTGACCGATCGGGTGCACAAGCGAATGCACGAATCGTTGGAGTACGCGCTTGCCAAAGCGTTGCGGCGGGGTTTGAAAAAAATTCCGGTTGAGTTGACGCCGTATTTACCTGTTGGATGCGTCGTTCAACAATGATTTGGCGATGGCGGTGCCTGCGATATGGCCTGTGGACCAGGCCCATTGGAAGTTGTAGCCGCCGATGCGGCCATCGACATCGAGGATTTCGCCGACGAGGTAGAGTCCTGGGCAAGTGCGGGATTGGAAATCTTTGCGATTGATCTCTTCAAGAGGAACCCCTCCGGCGGTCACTTCGGCGTGGGTAAAGCCGCGGTCGGCTTGGATGTGAATGGTGGTGGCGGTGAGGAGGTGGGCGAGGGCTCTGCGGGATTCACGGGGAAGCGCGTGGCCTGGGGTGGTGGGGTCGATGTTGGCTTGTTGACAAAGGGCGGCTGCGAGGCGTTCGGGGATATGGGTGCGAAGGTGGGTGCTTACTTGGGCTTTGCCGAGGTTGGTGAGGAATTGGTCGGCTTGTTCGAAGGTGTGGTCGGGGAACCAGTTGATTTGGAGGTGGGCTTTGCGGTCGGTGAGTTTGGCGGTGGTGAGGTATCTGGAGATGTCCATTGGGGCTGGGCCTGAGAGGCCAAAGTGGGTGATGAGGGTGTCGTTGGTGAAGGATTTGATGTGCTTGCCTGTGGAGGCGACGACCGAGAGGGTGGCCGGGCACGCGATGCCTGAGAGTTCGGTGATCCATCGGCTGGAATCGGCAACAATGAGGGGAACGAGCGCAGGGAGAATATCTTTGGTGATGGAGTGGCCGAGGGATTTTGCGATTTTATATCCTTGACCATCGGAACCGGATTTGGGGAGGGCTTTGCCTCCGGTGGCCAAGACAATACAGTCGGCATGGATTGGATGGTGATCTGGTGAGTCGATGGTGAAGCCGGGGTTGGTTTGGGTGATGGATTCGACGCGCCAGGGGTTGAGGATTTTGATGCCGAGGCGGGCGGCTTCGTTGAGGAGGGCGTGCAACACGGTGTGGGCGTCGTCGGTTGTGGGGAACATTTTGCCGGTGGGTTCTTGCTTGAGGTCCACGCCCAGGTTGGCAAAGAAGTTGATGGTGTCGCTGGCGGAGAAGCGTTTGAGGGTTGAGCGGACGATGGCGGGTTTGGTGGTGGCGTATTGGTGTTCGTCGACTTGGTGGTGGGTGACATTGCATCGGCCACCGCCCGCAACAAGGATTTTGATGCCGATTTTTTTGGAGCCATCGAGGAGAAGGATGTTGGTGGATTTGGGGTTTTGGCCTGTGGATTCGAGGGCTTGGGCGATGGAGATGGCGGTCATGAGCCCTGATGCGCCCGCGCCGATGATGGCGACTTGGACGGGTTTGGGGGCGGCATTGGGTGGCATGAAGCACCCCGAGTAGGATTCGAACCTACGACCTGCGGATTAGAAGTCCGCTGCTCTATCCAGCTGAGCTATCGGGGCGTTGATTTGGCCGAGGGATCGGCTTCAATGGGGACATGATAGCACGCTGATTGAAAGTGCTTGTTTTGCTTGAGGACATTTCCTGGTGTGGGTGGATGATTGTACCCTCGATTGAATGGGCTACGATCAGGGGTGACACAGGCGATTGAGACAACGGATGCGACGGATGGGGTGGCTGGCGAGGAATCTTCTGGTGTTTTTGGTGCGTGCGTTGAGCTCACCAAGCCAGGAATTACGAAACTCGTGACGATTACGGCGTTGGTGGGATTGTTGATTGGTGGGATGCACTATGGGACGACAGGGGCTGTGCATTGGGTGGTGTTGATTGTGGGGTGTGTGGTGGGGACGGCGATGGCTTCTGGGGGGGCCAATGCCCTCAATATGTGGTATGAATCTGATTTGGATGCGTTGATGGATCGGACCAAGGAGAGGCCGATTCCTTCGACGCGGTTGTCGGGGCGGTTTGTGTTGTGGTTTGGGTTGATGATGTGCAGCGTGGGGTCTTTGGTGTTGTGGGGGACGCTGGGGTTGATGCCTGCGTTGATTGCGGTGTTTACTTCCATCAGTTATGTGTTGATGTATACGCCTTTGAAGACCAAGACGATTACCAATACGCTTGTGGGGGCGGTGCCTGGGGCGTTGCCTGCGATGATTGGGTCGACGGCGGTGGCTCCTGGGGTGGGGTTTGAGCCGTTGATGGATCCGATTGGGTTGATGCTGTTTGTGTTGATGTTTGTGTGGCAGATGCCTCATTTCTTTGCGATTGCCTGGATGTGCCGGGTGGATTATGAGAAGGGGGGATTCAAGATGCTGCCGAGTGTTGATGAGACTGGGGGGCAGACGGCGGCGGTGATGATTGGGTCGTCGTTGTTGTTGATC
>JALSHW010000210.1 GCA_026982035.1 Phycisphaerales bacterium
CCCAACTGCTGGCAGTACATATCCCACGACAACCATCACAAACATCAAAGCCGTCGAGTTGGATCGAAGATTCACCATCAGTCCATCATACACGATTCATCGCGTCTCCAAGGCCCGCACAATCTCGGGGCTCTTTTCATCAAGCCACGCCGCCTTGGTCAACGCCGCCTGAACCAGTGCCGACGACCGCATCATCGCCGGATCCCCCGCCAACGCCTCATCAAGCAACACCGCAGGCATCAACGCCCCAATCAACCGCGGACTGGGCTTGGTTGGAGCCATCTCCAAATACCCATCCCACACCGCCCCAATCCGTTCCATGCACGCCTCGGCGGGCACTTCTTGAACCTCCCCAGCCACCGGCACGCCCCCAGGACGCATCATCGACAAGTACACCAACGCCTGGGCAAGTTCCCGATCCCGCGACCCAATTCGACAATTATCGAAATCGCAGATCGCCACAATCTCATCGCCATCAAAGATCATATTTCCCGGGTGCCAATCCCCATGCACAATCGCCGTAGGCCGAGCATTGGCCCGGTGGGCATCGAGCCCATAGTCCAAAATCCGGTGAACCCGCGCATGGGTCTCCTCAGGAAAATCAAACCCCATCGACCGCTGCGGATTGACCACGCTCGATTCCACCGTCGGCTCAAAGCTCGTCGTGACCGAATCCATCGCCCGGTGCAACTCACCAAGCAGCATCCCCGATTGTCGAGCATGCCCCACCGACTGGTCAAACGGCACCCCTTCGATAAACACAAACAACTCGTAGGTCTTGTCCCCAATTTGGCACATCGAATTGTTGTTGATCTTGGTTCCAATCAAAGGTGGCACACACACCCCAGCACGCAAACACCCAAGAATCACCTCATGGGCAAACCCAACCAAAGGCCCATGCTCAAGCCCCGCCGCCCGTCGCTTGAGCAACAACTTCCCACGATCACACTCAATCACCGCCTTGGGTGATTCGGTCGATCCCGCAACCATCTCTCGGACACTCTGAATCTTCCCAATCGAGTACTGCTCAAGAACCCCCATAATCTCCTGGCGTGCAAAGCTCACCCGTTCTGGTCGTCGAGAAACCGCCGTCGCCTGAGAACGCATTGGAGTTTGAGATTCGCTCACAGCACCTCGGACAGTCAGATTCAGTTCACAAAGAGTGGGATCTTACAAAAGCCAGAGTTTTATTCAGCGTTCTGGACCTGCTCCTTGATCCGATCAATCGAACCCTTGATCTCCACAATCAATCGGCTCATCACCGCATCAGGACTCTTCGACGCGATGGTATTGGCCTCACGCAGCAACTCCTGGGCAAGGAAATCCATCGTCCGTCCCATTGGACGATCATCGTTGTTCTCTAAGAGTTCGCCGAAGTGGACCAGATGTTCCCCAAGCCGAGCGATTTCCTCAGCAATATCCGTTTTCTCCGCATACACCGCCACCTCACGGATAATCTCCGCCTGGTCGGCCTGCACATCAAACTCGCTCATCAAAGTGTCCATCCGCCCCTTGAGCCGCTTCTCAAAATCCACAACCACCCGCGGAGCAATCTCCTCAATCTTCTTGAGCCGTTCAGAGATGCACCCCAAGTGCAAACTCAAATCACTGGTCAAACCAGCCCCCTCCCGTGTCCGCATCGCCACCATGTGATCCAACGCCAACTCAACCAAAGGCCGCAGCCCAGCCCGAGCCGACTGCAACCGATTCTCCTCATCTCCCGGTGGCTGCAACACCCCAGGAAGATTCATCAACAACTCCACACCAATCTCATCAACCGAGCATCCCTGGGCATCAGCGATCTGCTGGGCATACGAACGCAACGCCCCCTGATTGACCGTAAAAGCCGCCTTCTCGTTCTGCTCAGAACACCCGATCGTAATCACCACCGACCCCCGCGAAACCTTCGAGCGGACCATCTGCTCAAGTTCCGGCTCAAGCGTCTGAAGCCGCTCAGGAACCCGAACCGTCGTCTTGAGGTACTTGTTATTGACGCTCCGTACTTCGACGCTATAGAGCGAACCCTCATGGGTGCCCGACGCGTCGCCAAATCCTGTCATGCTTCGGATCAAAGGTGGCTCCTGATATGCACTCAAATGTGTACTGAAATAAGTGTACTCGAAAAAACTTGGTTCAAAGGGTTATTCGCCAGCAGATCAATCGTCGTTCACGCCATCGCTTGGAGCGGTGTCTGGAGCGGCGTCTGGAGTATCGGTCGGTTCATCACCCGGTTCAGGGACAACCGTTTCATCGACCATATCCTCGATCGGGTCCACCGCCCCTTCGAGTTCATGTTCGAGTTCATGGTCATGCCCGGTATGGTCAATCTCACCATCCTCAGTCAGCGGCACCGAAGCCGGGGCCGTAAGCACCGGCTGGGACGGTTGGGCCTCAGGCGGCCGCGTCAGAAAGTTCAGAATAATGGCAAAGACCAAAAACAGCACAAAGATCGCAATCGTCCCCCCCGTCAACACATCCCCCGTCTTGGTGCCAAACGCGGTCTGCCCC
>JALSHW010000211.1 GCA_026982035.1 Phycisphaerales bacterium
GATGCTCACTGGGTTTGGTATCGACAAACCAACGGTTTACAAGCAGGTTCGGCTCGGCATCATCACCACCGGCAACGAGGTCGTCGCCCCTCACCAAACCCCGAGTCAATGGCAACTCCGAGATTCCAACGCCTCGTCACTCATCGCCTTGTGCGATCAGTACCGCTGGATCAAACTCAAATCGCACATCCACGCTCGTGATACAGTCGATGGCATCAAATCGGTGGCCCAAGAACTCATCGAGTCTTGCGATGCCCTCGTCTTCACCGGAGGCGTCTCAATGGGCGATCACGATTATGTTCCCGAAATCATCGAAGCGCTGGGCGCACACACCGTCTTTCACAAACTCCCCCAACGCCCCGGAAAGCCAGCCCTCGGAGCCGTGCTCGATGGCAAGCCGATCTTCGGCTTGCCTGGAAATCCCGTCTCGGTTATGGTCACCGCGCATCGACTGCTGATCCCCGCATTGGCAGTCCGTGCCGGGCTACAAACTCCCATCCACACGCCTTACATGATGAAGATCGTCAACAGCGACGACAAATCACTTGGGTTGTGGTGGAGTCGGCTCGCTCGGATTGTCAGCCAAGACAGCGTCGAACTCATCACATCCAAAGGTTCAGGCGATATTCCCGCATCGGCACTCTCTGATGGTTTTATCGAGCTTGCACCCGGTCAATCAGGTGAAGGGCCTTGGGCGTTCTGGTCGTGGTCTGGCTGAACCGACTTGGGTGGCCGGTACTTCATCGGAAGAATCGAAATGGCAACGGGTTCAACCGGACAGCTATTGACACATATCCCGCACCCGGTGCAGATATCTTGATTGACCACAGGAATTTTTCGCCAATCTTGTGTGATGGCTTGGTCAATCGGGCACACATCAATGCAGAGTGTGCATTCCTCACCAATGTGTGATCGACAAGCACTGCGATGGATCGTTGCGTGCCCCATGTTCAATGGCAGCATTGCTTCAATGATGTCCACCCCCTCTTCAAAGCAGGCCTTTGCGCACGGACGGTCATCGCACATTGTGCATCCACCAAGGGTCGGGTCAATTACAGGCGTCTCGAACGCCTTGCCAAACACACCCGTCAAAGGCACCAGAGTCTTGGGCGGGCAGGCCTCGATGCATGCGTTGCATTTGGTGCATTGAGCGGTGAATGAAATTTCATCAATCGCACCTGGAGGCCGTAGGTATACAGCAATTTCAGGAGCCGGTGGCGACGGCGGAACAGGTTCTCGAAAGGCATTCTCGACATGCTTACCAACCCCATGTGCTCGCCCCAGCGCATAGCCCAGAGACTGTGCAAGCCCAAGTCCGAGCTTTGTCCGCAACATTTCTCGCCGAGAGACTGGATATTTTTCATCCTCTTTGTCCATGGGTACTCCAAGAGCCAATGATTGGGGAATGCCGAATCCAGCCCAATGCATTCTAGATCACATCCAGCCCATTGTGCTCGTTGGCGGACAATCATCGCGATTCGGACGCGATAAACTTATCGAGCAAGTCAATGGAAAACCGATGGTGGCGATTCCGATCAATACGCTCCGGGCCGTTTTCGGCAATTGTGTCGCCATTGTTGGACAGTGTGATCCACAAATCGCCGCAATGGCCGATGCTGTGATCGACGATCCGTATCCAGGGCTTGGTCCAGTCGGCGGGATTTATGCCGCCCTTGAGCACGCCAATTCCGACATCTTCGTGTGCGCCGGCGATCTAATCTCGATTGACGAAACAACAATCCGCACCATCATTACCGCGTCGATCCAAGAACCAAAGGCATTGGCATACATCGCTTTCGACGCTCGGCGTCATCCAACGGTCGGTTTGTATCGCGCCGGATGCCTTCCGATATTCCAACAGTCCATTGCAAAAGGAAAGCTCAAACTCGGTATGGTACTGGACCAAGATTCGATTCGGCAAGTGCCTGTTGAATCTTCAGCCCTCCGCAATATAAATCGTCCTGATGAATTGAACCAGTCGGATCAATGAAGATTGTCATCGCCCCGGAGAGTTTTGAGCGCGTGCATGAGTAAAGGTTTGATCGCGTTGATTTGTTCGATTGCGCCCTTTGGCGAGCCGGGGAGCGTGATAATCAGCGAATTTTTAGCAGCCCCAGCCACACCTCTTGAAAGGTAAGCAAGTGGAGTTATTTCTGCGGTCTTTGAACGGGCAAGTTCCAAGAGTCCGGGGTGGGGGCGATCAATCACCCGCATCGCCGCTTCAGGCGTGTGATCACGAGGCGATAAGCCCGTTCCTCCGGTCGTTAGGATCAGATCAATGGTGGGGGTGATGTTGATCCATTGCTCGAGTTGTTCGACAATCTGATCTTCAACATCAGGGATACACACAAAATCAATCACTTCGCTGCCCAATGAATCACGCACAAACGAAACCAACGCAGGCCCAGATTTGTCCTCGTACTCCCCACCAGAAGCACGATCCGAAACCGTGAGCACCGCACAACGGAACGCTGGGGTAGTCATC
>JALSHW010000212.1 GCA_026982035.1 Phycisphaerales bacterium
GGACGGGTGCGTTGGTTGATATTCATTCGGGTCGGAGTTATTCGATTGGGGATCGGGTGACGGTGACGATTGCTCAGGTTGATCTGGCGATGCGGCGGATGGATTTGTTGATTGCGGATCCGAACCGTCGAGCGGCGGGCAAGGCCAAGGGTAAAGGGCTCGGTGCTGGTCTGAAGTTTGGGAGTGATAGCGCGGGCGGGCTTGGGGAGACTTATGGCGAGGCCGCGGGATTCAAGAAGACTCCGGGTGGGAAACGGCGGAGCCAGAAGTCCAAGTCGCGTGATAAAGGCAAGACGGATTATCGTCGTGATGCGGCGGGCAAGGCCGGGCCAGGTCAGAAGAAAAAGAACAAGGGTAAAGGCGGCGGTAAGGGCAAGGGCAAGAGTAATGGAAAGCCCAAGCAGTCGTGATCAGTGATCCCAGCCGAGTTCTGAGAGCGGATGGTGTTTGCCGTGTGGGTCGATCATGATGGCGCCGGGGGATTCGTTTGGGTTGCACGCTCGGCAAGTACCCATCGGGCCTTGGAGGGGTGGATTCATCGCTGGGATTTGGATTGCGGGGTCGATGCACATGAGGAGTTCGTAGTCTTCGCCATCGGAACATGCGGCTTGCCAGTCTTTGGAGCGGTGGTTGAGGGGGAGTTTGGCAGCGTCGAGTTCGATGATGAGGTTTGAAGCTTTGGCGATTCGGTCGGTGTCGCGGCCGATGCCGTCGGAGAGGTCGATCATGGCGTGGACGCCGCTGTCAGCATGGTTGGCTGCTGCCCATTGGCCTGCGTCGAGGCGTGGTTCAAAGAGGAGGTGCCAGCCGGAGTCGAAGGAGCCGCCGATTTGTCCGGTGAGGTGGAGGTGGTCGCCGGGTTTTGCGCCGGAGCGGAGGACTGGGGTTGAGCCGGGGTTCATGGAGCCACCGATGGTGACGGTGAGGGTGAGGGGGTGGTCTGGTGAAGAATGTGTTGCGATGTCGCCACCGATGAGGGGGCAGTGCCAGTGTTTGGCCCATTTGCTCATGGCGTCGAACAGCTTATCGGCGTGTTGATAATTTTTTGGAAGGGCGGCGGTGGCGAGTGACCAGGTTGGAACGCCTCCCATTGCGGCGATGTCGGAGACTGATCTGGCGATGGCTTTGCGGGCGATGAGGTCGAGGTCGGTGTTGGATTCAAAGTGTCGGGCTTCGATGAGTTGGTCGGTGGTGAGGAGAGTGAGGTCGCCGGTTGGGGATTTGATGACGGCGCAGTCGTCGCCTGGTCCGACGAGGAGTTTGTTGCCACTGTCCAACGCGAGCCCGGTGGAGCGGGCGTAGATGTGGTCGTGGAGTTTGGATTCTTGCATGGAAATGTATTTTCCGTGTTTTCAATCAAGACCACAGGCGGGACGCCTGTGCCACGGGGAAGAGAAGGGTTGATGTTTTTGGATTATTCGTCTTCTGTTTTGCATGATCCGGTGCCGCAGCCGCAACATGATTTTTTGCAGGTGCTGATGCCGATGATTGAATATGCTGGGCAGAAGCCACAGGCCCCAGTCAAGATCATGATCCCGCCAAGGACGGCGACAATGATTCCAAGAATGGCACCACTCAACACATCAAGCACAGCAAAGGCGACGACCAGAGCGATGATTCCCAGAACAACCCGTGTTGCTCGATCGGTTCCGTTTTCGTTTGGTTTCATGGTTAATTCCTTTCTTACGCTCCTGCAGGCGTCGTGGTGTTTTTGTCAGCGTCTTCCATCACGCGATTGGCAAATTCGTTCATCGCATCACGGAGCTGCTCAAAGCTATCGAGGACATAGACGATGTCTTGGAAATGGTCGATTTCAAATGGCGTGTTGATGACGCGGTCAAGATCAAATGGGCGGCGATCGATTTGGCCGTTGTGTCGGCCTTGGGTGCCTTCTTTGGCGCCCAGGGCGTATTCGGATTCGGCGTGGGAGGAGATGGTTCCTGAGCCATAGATTTTGAGGCGGTTGTCTTCGGAGATGAGTCCGAACTCGACGGTGAACCAGAAGAGTCTTGCAAGGGCTTCTTCGTGTTCTGGTCCTGCCAGGAGGGCGGCTTTGCCGTAGGTTTGGAGGAAGTCTGCAAAGACGGGGTCGGCGTGGAGGGGGACATGACCGAAGACATCGTGGAAGATGTCAGGTTCGGGGAGGTAGTCGATTTTGTCCATCGGGCGAATGATGACCGTTGATGGGAACTCGCGACGGGCAAGGCAACTGAAGAACGCTTTGGGGGGGAGGTATCCTGGGACGGGCTGTGATTGCCAGCCGGTGAGTTCTTTGAGATATTCGTTGATGCCTTTGATTTTGCGTCCGGATTCGTAGGGGTCGTCGATTTCCCCGAAGAGGAGAGGGACACGGTCTGGGGTCAGGCGGATGGCGCGGAGACCGTCGAGGTAGGTATTGGAGGCCTGCTGTTCGAGGACCTCCCATCGTTTTTCCCAGAGGGTTTTCCAGACATCGTGGTTGTC
>JALSHW010000213.1 GCA_026982035.1 Phycisphaerales bacterium
TTGTGTCACACGGCTCAACGATAAGAAGTTCATTCTCAACGCGGAGATTATTCGGACAGTTGAGGAGAATCCTGACACGATAATTACGCTGATTTCCGGCGAGCATATGGTGGTCAAGGAATCCATGGCCGAGGTTGTGCGCCGAACGATCGAATACGGGCGGCACCTCCGGAAACTCACCGAACCCACATAACCCGACCCCGCCAACGATCAAAGCCCTGAAATCCCCATCGGCTCTGAATACTGCCAAACGAAGGGTCGATACTGCTCCTGCACGCCCACGGACGGGTTGTGCGTGGAGGACGACGCGTGGATATTGCAACGGTAGGTGGATTGATACTTGCGGCCGTGTGTTGCTTTTTAGCGATCCTGCTTGGTGGTGGGAATCCCATCGCGATGATCAATATTCCGTCGGTGATTGTGGTGTTTGGTGGTTCGACCGGTGCGGTGATTGCGGCTTTTCCGCTTGCCAGTTCACTGGGGCTTCCCAAACTTGTGATGAAAGCGGTGTTTGGACAGACTGCCGATCCTGCTCAAACGATCAAGGACATTGTCAGTTATGCCGAGATCGCTCGTCGTGAGGGGATTCTTTCGCTTGAGAATCATGTTGGGGAAATGACTGATGAGTTTATTATCCGAGGCATCAAGATGGCGGTCGATGGAACGGATCCTGAGTTGATCCGGATCATTATGGAAACTGAACTTGAAGCGATGATGGACCGGCACATGCAAGGCAAGATGGTGCTGGATAATTTTGGTAAATATGCCCCGGCTTTTGGTATGATCGGGACGCTCATTGGGTTGATTCTGATGCTTGGTTCGATGGAAGACCCATCGACGATTGGGCCTTCGATGGCGGTGGCGTTGATCACGACGCTTTATGGTGCGATTATTGCCAACGCTTTTGCTGGTCCAATTGGTGACAAGCTGTTTGCCAAGGACCAGGAAGAGACTCGTTTGAAGACGATTGTGATTGCTGGTGTGATGGCGATCCAGTCGGGTGATAATCCACGGGTCGTTGAGAGCAAGCTTCTGACTTACCTTCCTCCGGCTGAACGCGATGCGTTCCTTGAAGCCCAGGCCGCCTAAGGAGCCCTGTCCAATGAACGGAATGCGTGATGGCTGAGAAGAAGAAGGCACCCAAGGCCGAGGTTCCTGAGTGGGTGGTGACCTTTGGTGATCTGATGTCGTTGTTGCTGTGCTTTTTTGTGCTGTTGGTGTCGTTTTCGGAGATGAAGAAGCCGCGGGAATATCAGAAGGTGATTGATTCGGTCAACGAGGCGATGGGGTTCAAGGGGGGGATGGGGTTGGCACACTTGCTTGAGCAGGCGGACAACTCGATGGTGTCCAATCAAGAGGAGCGGGCTCGGCGTGATGGGAATCAGCGATCGACCAACAAGAACAACGATCCGAATGTGGTGGGTCGGCAGACGCAGGTGAGCGTGGTTCAAGAGGGTGCTCGGCATGCCATTGGTGGGTCGATCATGTTTGAAGTCGGGAGCTTTGAACTGACTCAGCGGAACAAGGATCTTCTGCGTGAAAGCGTGGCACCCAAGATCCGTGGGCTCAACTATATTTGTCCGATTGTCGGGCATGCGTGGGGGCTTGAGGAGAAGCGGTCTGGACTTGGGTTTGATGAACTGGGGTATCGTCGAGCTCAGGCGGTCAAGGATTTTCTCGTCCGAGAATGTGGCGTGGATACAGCGATTCTGCGGATTGAATCGGCTGGGGATACTGAACCCATGGCCCTTGGGGATGGTTCGGGGCAAGGCGGGGGCTCAAACCGTCGAGTACAGGTATACCAGACCGGGCGGACCGTCTCGCAAACACATCCCGACCCGAACTTTACAGGCGCGGGTGGCTGACCTCCGATCTCCGGAAGCAGTCATTCAGTAAGGAATCACCATGGCCGACGAAGAAAGCAAAGCCCAGAGCACCGAGGAGTCAGCCGGGGAGTCCAAGAAGGGCGGGCTCAAGACGATCATTGTCGTTGCGGTGATCATGATTGTTGAAGCGGCGGGTGTGGGGTTCTTGGTCAAGATGATGAGCGGGCCTAAGGGCGTTGAGGCCAGTGAGTTGGCGATGCTCGAAGGCACGGGCGAAGACGCACCCGTTGAGATTGAACTGGTCGAAGAACGGTTCCAGAATATGTCGACGGGCAATGTGTGGGAGTGGCGTGTTCAGATTGTACTTCGGGTTCGTCAGAAGAATCAGGCCCATATTGAGACGATCAAGGAGCGCGATGCGGCGTTGCTCAAAGAGGGCGTGGCGTTGATTTTCCGAAGAGCGCAAGATCGGCACCTTCGTGAGCCGGGGCTTGAAACAATTACCAGGCAGTTGACGACCTATCTCAATGAGATTTTTGGGGTTGATGCTGATGGGATGCCTCGGATTGATCGTGTTTTGGTGCCTGAGTGCAAGGGTTTCCGTTCGGATACTTGATTGAGAATCTGCCTTGG
>JALSHW010000214.1 GCA_026982035.1 Phycisphaerales bacterium
CCCACACATCATCAATCCCAACGGACATACCCCAAGGTCCCTCGCCATCGGCGACCTCAACGGCGACGGTTTCGATGACATCGTCTCAACCTCAGTCACCAACGGCGACGGCTTCGTCTGGTTCCCAAACAACAACGGCTCTTTCTCCAACATGATCACCATCGACACAGAGTTCCATCGTTTCTCCGATTGCAGAGTTGTTGACACTGACAACGATGGCGACCTCGACATTCTCGCGATCGGAGACATCACATTCGCCCTCTACATCAACGATGGCTCAGGCCAGTTCGCCAAATCAATCATCCCCCCCGTCGTCATCACCGAAAACTACGCTTTCGATGTCGCCGACATCAACAACGACGGCTACCTCGACGCCATCATCGCCGGAGTCAAAACATTCATCTACATCAACAACACCGACAACACCTTCACCTACAACCCAATCATTTCTGACTCGCTCTTCGATATCCCAAGCCTTTCTTTTTCCGTCCTCGCCAAAGATTTCGACCACGACGGCGACCAAGACCTCATCATCGGCGATACAAACCAACGAAACTATTGGTGGTACGAACAACAAAACAACGGCCTCTTCACCTCCCGCCAAATCATCAGCACCGGAATCTCCCAATCCCACTCCCTGGCAGCAGCAGACTTTGACAACGACGGCCACCTCGATCTCATCACCAACTTCCCCCAACTCGGTCAAACCGTCTGGTTCAAAGGCAACGGCGCAGGCGACTTTGAAAACGCAGCACTCATCCACCAAGGCGCCGTACCACACCCACAACATGTCGCCACAGGCGACTTCAACAACGACGGCACCCCCGACGCCGTCTGGTCCGTCCCCCTGACCATCCACCTCAGCACCGCCACGCCACACTGCCCAGCAGACCTCACCGGCGAAGGCGACCTCAACTTCCTCGATGTCTCCGCATTCCTAGCCGCCTTTGCAAACCAAGACCCCACCGCCGACTTTGAACCCGACGGCAACTTCAACTTCCTCGATGTCTCCGCATTCCTCACCGCCTTCGGCGCCGGCTGCCCATAACCAATCACCCCGCCTCTACCCCCAAAAGACAACCAGAGCCAGCGGTGCTTTTTCATTCTGCCATTTGCCAACTCAAGCAACCTATCATCCCTCTTCATGTCTCCAGAACACCACCAACGCCGACAAGGATATTTCTACGCCGCCGGGGCGTTTGGGTGGTGGGCATTCATCGTGCCGAGTTACTTTGAACTGCTCTCAAACTACGGCGCCGCTCCATTGGAAATCCTGGCCCAACGGGTTGTCTTTGGACTTCCACTTCTCATCATTTTCCTGGCCATCGCTAAAAAACTCCCCGACCTCTACCGCGCTTGCACCACATGGAACTCGCTCAAAATTCTTCTCCCATCGACCGGGCTCATTGCGATCAACTGGTTCTTTTTTATCTATGCCGTGAGTACCGATCGGCTCAACCACGCCTCGTTGGGATACTACATCAATCCACTTTTTTCGATTCTTCTGGGCTACATTTTTCTGGGCGAACAACTTTCAAAACTCCAAAAAATCGCCATCGCCATCGCCGGGGCGGCCGTCGTCATGATGACCATCGCCGAACTCCAAACCGGAGGCGGCTGGCCCTGGATTTCACTCCTGCTCCCCCTAAGTTTCGGTTTCTACGGCTTACTCCGAAAGAAAGTGAATGTGACGGGTGCCATCGGCATCAGTTTCGAAATGCTCGTCCTCTTGCCCGTCTGCGCTTGGCTCATGTTCTCGATGACCAGTTCAGGCAACAGTATTTTCTTTGTCGATCCCACACCAAGTTGGATTTCTTGGGTCATGATTCTTGGCGGGATCGTGACGATTGTGCCATTGATTTGTTTTACCAATGCTGTTCGGCTCTTGCCGTTGAGTACGGTTGGCCTCTTGCAATTCTCGGCACCGACGGGGCAGTTGATTTTGTCGGTGATCTTTTTTGATGAAATATTTACGCCACTCAAGGCCGCGGCGTTTGTGTTGATCTGGATTGCCATCGGCGTATTTATTCGTGATCTAATCAAAACCCACCGAGAAAAACAGGCGTCGATGGATGTTGAGATTCTGGAATAGGTGGGGCCTATTTCAGTTGATGAAGTTGTAGCGGGTGGTTGGCCAATCGATCATGTCGTAGATGGTGAGTGCGTTGAGCCGGGGATTCCATTTTTTGATGAATCGGATGTGCTGATCGTCGACGAGAAATGTTCGTAGGTTTTGTTCAGAATTGAATCCGAGGTAGATGGCCAGGTCGTAGTTGGTGGTGACGGCTGGGCTGCCGGTGTCGAGGTGTTTTCCGGCGGCGTAGGTGGCGACGGTTGGGATGGTGGCGAGCATCCAGTCGGCGTCGTGGAGGATGTCGTGGTAGTCGGCGGGGTTGGTGAGGTCGAGGAAAATGATGTGTCCGATCATGGCCGG
>JALSHW010000215.1 GCA_026982035.1 Phycisphaerales bacterium
ATTTACCAAAGATCAGGTTGGGGAGTTGGTCAGTGAGGTCATTGGTGCGGATTTGCACTTTGATTGGTCTCAGGATCCGCCGACGATTCTTGCGTGGGATACTCCGATCGATCATCGGATTCGTACCCAAGAGGTGACCGATACAGTGTCCTTCGTGGCGACGCTGACTGAACTTCGTCAGCACCTGGTTCGCAAGCAACGGATTATTTTTGCCCAGCATCCGCATCTGGTGACCGAGGGTCGTGACCAGGGGTCGGTGGTGTTTCCTGATGCAGCTATTAAGTTTTATCTTGATGCCGATCCTGAAATTCGTGCCAAGCGGCGCATCGACCAACTTGGGCTTGATCCAGCGACGATGTCGATCGAAACCATGTGCAATCGGATCGTTGAGCGGGATCGGATTGATTCATCTCGTTCTGATGGGCCTTTGGTGTGCCCGGATGATGCGATTCGGATCGACACCACGGCTTTGAACATCGACGCGGTTGTGGACTTGATGACCAAGCACACCTTGGCCCGTGTTGAAGACCTTCCTGAGCTTGATTCGTAGTATGTTCTCAAGATTCAAATCGAAACATCCTGGATCGTCGCTGCTGCATGTTGCGTTTTTTAATCTGTGCCGAATGGTGACCCATGCGTTGTTTATCGTGGTGTATCGTCGGCGAAGGCAGGGAGTCGAAAATGTCCCTTTGGACGGTGGGGTGTTGCTGGTTGCCAATCATCAATCGTTCTTTGACCCGCCATTGATCGGTGGCGCATTATCGACGCGAGACACCGATTTTTTAGCACGCGGCGGGCTTTTTGACTTCAAACCCTTTGGGTGGGTGATTTCAAAACTCAACGCGACTCCCATCAAACAGGGGGCCGGTGATACTGGAGCGATGAAAGAGATCATCAAACGCCTCAACGAACACAAGGCGGTATTGGTTTTTCCAGAAGGATCGAGAACAGAGGATGGTTCTGTTCAACCCTTTGAGCGTGGGATATCGGTGTTGCTCAAACGGGCCAACTGTGTGGTGGTTCCGGTTGGGATCGCAGGGGTCTTTGATGTGTGGCCCAGGCACAAGCGATTTCCAAGGTTGTTTACTCGCCCGGTCGCTGTGGTCTATGGCGAACCGATTGACACCAAAGAATTACTGGTCAATGGTCCAGATGAAGCAATCCAGACCATTCAACAGCGTGTTGAAGAAATGGTCGCCAAAGCGGAAGAGCTTCGGCGTTGACTCATTTTATTCTGGGCGTTGGCCAGTGTTCTGGTTGGAGGATTCACCTGGGGCTGTTTCGAGTTGTTCGGTGGGGGTGGGGTCTGGCTTTGGTGGATTGACGGGGACCAGGAGGGTACGCCTTGGGGCGAATCCTGGTTGTCGATCAACAACTTGGCTGCGGGGATCGTCGATTGGGATCATGGTGATCGAATCTTCTGGGCCTTCTGGACGGATTTCGATGTCGGGTTGTTCAGCCGAGGCCAAGAGGTCTGAAAGCAGTTGGTCTTGTTCGGTGGTAAAGCCTGCTGAAATGCCCAAGTCTTGGTACACTTCATAGAGGGCTCCGACGACCTGTGAGTATGACAAGCCGAGTCCTCGATTGACCGACCCTGGGGTTGGTTCGGTGGCGAGGAATTCGACAAATTTTGGGAGTTCATCAGGAGTGTCTGAGTGGGTGTAGGTTCGGCGTTTTTGCTCGTCGCGATAGTAGAGTCGGATGGGTTCGCCTTGGGTGTCAGAAGCGAGCATCAATTTGTCAGACCATGCGGTTGCCAGCAGGGGGGTTTGGAAGCGTTGGTTTGCTCCGAACAGGACGATTCTGGGTTCGCCGTGCTGGGTGATGTAGATGAGTGGCTCTCCAAATGGGACTGTGTCGAGGAAAAATTTACCAGCGACCAGTTTTCGTGAGACGCCTCGAATGGGATCTGGTGGGAGTTGTATCCGTGCCAAGACATCGAGTTGTTGATCCAGGGCGCCAGAGCCAGCTGAGGCACGCCCTTGGTCGTTGAGCCCTCTGGTGAGTTGTCGTCTTCGGGCGTTGATGGCGCGGCTCATCAGGCCTTCGTAGGCCTCGACTCGAATGTTGAGGCGATCGGATTTGAGCAATCCTCGAAGGACTTTGTCGGGAACCAGTGAATCTTCGATGCGTGCCAGTAGGGCGATGGCGTCGGTCCGCAAGTTCTCTGGGCCATTGATGGCAATGTCTGAAAGGGCGGGAATGCATTTGGGGTCGCGGAGGCCCGCGCCAGCACGCAGCGCGGCAAGGCGAGGGGCGGCTTCTGGATAGTCATAGAGTTTACGGATTTCAGGCAGGGCCCGTTGACCGAGTGCTTCGAGGCACCAAGACATGTCGTTTGCCAGATATGGATCGGTTTCAACCGCTTTGGCGTAGCGTTGGGCGTAGACCTCTGGAAAGGATTGATCGATGGTCAGATGGGAGACGAGTTCGA
>JALSHW010000216.1 GCA_026982035.1 Phycisphaerales bacterium
GGATTTGTTTGAGGGGTTTGGGGTTTTGGTTGTGGGAGAAGGGAGGTTGGATTTTGAGGTGGGTGGGGAGGGGGTTGGTTGTGTAGGGGGTGATTTTCATTTTGACTACTCTTGATATTTATCGACGAGTTGTTGCCATTCTTCGCCTTCGGCGGTGAGGGCGTGGAGGATGAAGAGGTCGCGGTCGGAGGGGGCGTTTTCACAGCGGTCTTCGAAGGATCGGCGGAATCGGACAGCTCTTATACGATGCATGACTCCCTTTCCATAGTTGAATGTAAGCACTTCACCCTCAGCATATTCGATCGCGCCTTTCCAGCCACTGCGGATGAATCGCTTCTTGCCATCATCTTCTGGCTCGCCGAATAGATTTGTGATTATTCTATATTCACTGACGACTTGGATAAGGATCGCGCGGAATTGTTGCTCGCTCAGGCCTTCTTGATTGTGCATATAGCCGAACCACTCTTTGTTTAGTTCGAGCAGCTTGAGTAGGTTTTCGTATCCGAGCGTTTGGGCATATGAAGGCCTTGGTTGCCTTCGATATTCATTCAGGTACTTCCATCGTGCTTCGGTATCATCAGGATTTGAGCGGAGTGTTTTTTGGAGCTCTTTAAATAATGTTGATCCGTTTAATGCTGGTGACAACCAATCTATGATGGATTTGGGCGTGTCATGCTCATCAATTGCCATACGGTCAAGTGCGGGTGATGTTGGGACAATCCCGAACCGAACAGTTGGTTGCTGGAGTTGATTTAAGTAGTCCGAATAGTATTTCTCTTCGGATGGGTCGAGCCAGATGACATTGATCTCTTGGCTTTCAATGAACTCGACTAGGACGGGGTCATTCCAAACTGAACTCTCCCAAGCGACTGCGTCTGCATTGTCGCTGTCCATCAAAAGTAACGCTTGCTTTTTGTCCCAATCTGCATCTTCTAGAAACTCGTTGATTGTGATTCCTGAGAGACAATCGAGATTCGGTGGATCGGCAAAAGCGGACGAATCCGCGAAGACCACACAGACCAATGCAAGGGTTTGGAAAATTGGATACATGATTGATTATACGCATTTATTGCATGCGTGATCCCAATAACATGGTTTGCCAAAGACACTACTGCGCCGAAGACGGCGAGTAGTGGCACCCAGAGAATAGATCACATCCGGGAATCGGGGTTGGATTGGTTTTGGGTGAACCAGTCGATGGTTTGGCGGAGGCCTTGTTCGAAGGTGACTTTGGCGTTCCAGTCGAGTAAATCTTTGGCTCTTTGGACATCGAGGCAGCGGCGGGGTTGGCCGTCGGGTTTGGTGGGGTCCCATTGGATTTTTGATTCGAGTTCTGTGTCGTCTTGGCAGAAGCCGGTGAGTTTGGCGATGAGGTGGACTAAATCTTTGATGGTGATTTCCATGTTGGTGCCGAGGTTGATGGGGGTTGGGTCGTCCATTTTTTCGGCGGCGGTCAAGAGGCCTTCGGCGCAGTCTTCGATGTAGAGGAACTCTCGGGATGCCGAGCCGGTGCCCCAGACGGGGAGGTGGTCGTCGTTTCGTTCTAATGCTTCGACGCATTTTCGGATGAGGGCGGGGATGACATGGGAGGATTCGAGGTTGAAGTTGTCGTGTGGGCCGTAGAGGTTTACGGGGAGGACGAAGACGGATTTCATGCCGTATTGATTTTTGTAGGCGTCGAGCATTTGCCAGGCGGCTTTTTTTGCGATGCCGTAGGGGGCGTTGGTGGTTTCGGGGTAGCCGTTCCAGAGGTTTTCTTCTTTGAAGGGGATGGGGGTGAGGTTTGGGTAGGCGCAGATGGTTCCGGTTTGGATGAACTTTCCGTTTCTTTCTATAAGCCCGTCTACACGGGCTTGTTCGATGAGGTGCATGGCCATGGCCATGTTTGCGTAGAAGTAGCGGCCTGGGTTTTTCATGTTGGCGCCGATGCCTCCGACTTCGGCGGCGAGGTGGATGATCATGGTGGCGCGGTCTGCGGCGAAACAATCGTTGTAGAGGGAGACGACGGCGTCTTTTTCGGTGAGGTCGTATTGTGCTGATCTTGGGATGACGATTTGGTTGTCGGCGACGCCTCGGCTGTGGAGGGATTTGATGATGTGTTTTCCGAGGAAGCCGGAGCCGCCTGTGATGATGATGCGTTGGTCTTTCCAGTTGACTGAATCGGTGTTGGACATTTGGGATCTCCGGCGGAATGGTTTGATGGGGATGGTAGGAGTGGTTTGGGGAGGATTTGGTTGATAGCGTGTGGTATGGGTAGACACCGAAGAAGGCGACGGGGAGGGGTGGGGAGTTGGGGGAATGGGTTGTCGTTGGGTTTTGTGGTGGTTGGGCTGGGGGTGGTTGGGTTGTTTGTGGTGTCGCGGGTGGTAACGGATCTGTTTTTGTGGTCGCAGTGGGTGTGGTGGG
>JALSHW010000217.1 GCA_026982035.1 Phycisphaerales bacterium
TGGGACGACTGTCCGGAGGCCTTTCCGTGGGTGGTATCTGCCCGATGGAACGGATATGGAGAACAATGGAGCCCAGCCCGATGTGTTCGTTCGGCAGACGCCAGGCGATGAAGCGTCTGGGCAAGACCCGCAACTCGAAGCGGCGGTCAAGGATTTACTCAAGACCATTCGGTAAAGGCCCAGTTTTGACCTATTTTTTGCGGGGCTGTGGATTTTGAGCGAGTTCAATTGTGGGCTTGTCAAGATGCGTTGCTTGACTTTGAGATTCTGGCTGCAATGATATTGATCCTGATTGCGGGGTAGAGCAGTCTGGTAGCTCGTCGGGCTCATAACCCGGAGGTCGTTGGTTCAAATCCAGCCCCCGCTATTGCTTGAAACTAAAGGACTTGCATTCATTTGCGAGTCCTTTTTTTGTGCGTAAATCTGGCCGGTGTACACTGATTTGTACACACCAAAAACGCATGGAAAAACTCGCCCAATCAGAGCGAATGCTCAAAGGTCAGTCATGGCATGTCTTGTTAATCGAAACGGTCGCTACTGCATCCAGTACTCAGTCGGCACTCGGCTCAAACGCAAAACACTCCGCACCAAGAGCAGGCAAATTGCTGAGTAAATGCTTTGGTAATTTAAATCGGCGCCGTATCAAAGGATTCCATCACCACTCTCCACCAAAGCGCACATCAGCAAAGTGGTCGGGTCATTGGAAGACACTACTGCACATAAGAATGTGCATTGGCCATGATCTTTACTTACTTTTACTTACTTTGGGGGGAGTGGGGGGGGTTAGACTTTGACTTTGAGCCATCCGCCTTGGAAGAATCGTGCTCCAAAGAGCAGGGCTCGAAGGACCATTTCGGTGCAAAGGCCGATCCAGAGGGCGGTGAGTCCGGGTTCGATGCCGAAGAATGACCTGAGGAGGTCTGGGTTGTGGAGTACCCCGCCGCCGAGGAAGTGGGGGAGTGGAATGTCCACGCCTGAGAGGGTGTAGGCGATGGGGAGGCGGAGGGCGTAGGTTGCCGTCCAGGTGAGTGCCATGACGACTTTGACATCGCCTGCTCCACGCATGGCGGTGCGGAAGACGATTGAGATGGCAAATGGGATTTGGACGATGCCGCAGACGATGAGGAGTTGTGGGACGATTTCGGCGTGGATGGGTTGATCGGAGAGCAGGGCGGTGATCTGGTGTGGGATGAGGATGAAGGCCGCGCCGATGGAACCCATGATGATGGTGGCGATCATGGTGCAGCGGAAGACGGCTTGTTTGGCCAGGTCGGGGCGGTTCATGCCGAGATATTGGCCAGCGAGGGTTGCGGCGGCGATGCCCATGCCAAAGCCAGGCATGAAACTGAACGCTTCGATGCGAATGCCAATGATGTGGACGCCGAGGAGTCCGTCTTGGTTGAGTTGGATGGTGAGGAATCCGACGAAGAGGATGATGAAGAAGTTGCCGATCCAGAGGCCAAAGGTTTCGAGGAAATTTGGGATGCCGAGCCGATAGAGCCGCCAGACGGTGAGTTTGTGGAGCTTCATGCGGATGAGTTTGAGTTTGATGGACCATTTGCCTGAGCGGGCCATGTGGGTGATGTAGGCGGCTCCGACGAGATCGCCAGTGACGGTGCCCAGGGCGATGCCTGTGATGCCCATGTCGAGTCCAAGTGGGGAGGTCAGGCCATAGATGGTGATGCCTGAGAGTCCCCAACTGACGATGATGTTGACGATGTTGCGGGCAATCATGGCTTTGAGCGGTGAGATCGAATCGCCGGCTCCGCGCGAGCAGGCGATCATGCCAAAGAGGACTGATGCGGCGGGAACCCCCAGGGCAATGATGGCCATGTACTGGTTGAAGAAATTCGTCGCTTCAGGCGACATGTTGAGGGCGGTGGAGATGAATGGAACCAGGAGCCAGATTCCGATGCCAACGAGGACGCCGAGGATGGCCGAGAGGGTCATGGTTTGGCCAAGGATGGCGTTGGCGACTCCGAGCCGGCCTTTGCCGACGGATCGACTGATGAGTGCCGTGGCTCCAACGCCCAGAGCCATGATGACGAGTCCAATGAGCCACATAAAGTAGCTTGCCCCACCAATGGCGTCGGTGGCGGCTTCACCGCCGGGGAGGGATGCGGAAAGTTTGGTGTCGACGAGTCCAACAAGGGAGTTGAGGAAGCTTTCGAGAACCACCGGCCAGGCGAGAATCCAGATTGCCTGATTCATATTGAGCCCAGCGAGTCGGCCTTTGCGAAACTTGCCGTCGTCTGAGAGGTCTGTTTGAATCGTGGTGCTGAGTGTGACCGAAGGGACAATGACCAGTTCTTCTTTGCCTGGGGTGATGCTTGGTTGGTTGCATGGGTCGTCGTGTTGTGGAGTTTTGTCAGTCATTTGGCGTGAGGGGACTG
>JALSHW010000218.1 GCA_026982035.1 Phycisphaerales bacterium
AATGAGTTTCGGTTTATGGATGAGAACCAGACGATTCCGATCGATATTCCTGTGACGGCGGGGGAGGAGTTTGTGGTTTCGCTTAAGTTTTTTAATGCTTCTGGGGTGACGGCTCCGAGTATTTTGTTTGATGATTCGGGGATTACACTGGGGAAGAACACGGTGAAGGTCAATGGGAATCTTTGGCGTTCGGCCGAGTCTCTTGGGGTGAGTGGGGACTGGATTATTCGGGCGATTGTGGATTGCACCAGCGAGCTTGTGGGGTCGGTGTGTTTGCAGGATGGTTCGTGTTTGGACAATGTGACTGAAGAGCAAGCGGGGTTGCTTGGTGGGGTGTGGAGTGGTCCTGGATCGACTTGTGCTGAGGTGCAGTGTGTTGGGGCGTGTTTTGTGCCTGCGACTGAGGCGTGTGTGCAGTTTGATAAGTTTACTTGTGACATTGTTGGTGGGGATTGGTTTGGTCCTGGATCGACGGATTGTGAGAGCCCGTGTCCTGCGGATATGAATGATGATGGGAACTTGAACTTCTTGGATGTTTCTGATTTCTTGGGGGCGTTTGCTGCTCAGGACAGCGCGGCTGATTTTGAGGCCGATGGGAACTTTAACTTTCTGGATGTGTCGGCGTTCTTGGCTGCTTTTGGGGCGGGCTGTCCGTAAAGTGATTTTTTGAGATTGCTACAACCAGTGCAGGAGGGCGGATGATGGCGGGTTTGTTTTCAACGGCGGGCTGTTTATCGCTTGGCGTTGTCGCGATTGGTGTTGCTGCATCTGGTTTGGCTGGGCAAGGGATGGTGGGCGATGGTGTGGTTGGGGAGGTGGTTGAGGGTGGGGATGATGTGTTGAGGTTTTTTGGTGAGGGGGAGGTTGGGCCGATGGGGGCTCCGACGCTTTTTTCGCCGAGCAGTCCGTTTCAGAATCCGCCGAGCGAGGCCAAGCGGGTGTTGGGGAAGATTTTGTTTTGGGACGAGCAGTTGTCCAGTGACAATACGGTGTCGTGTGGGACTTGTCATTTGCCGTCGAGTGGTGGGGCGGATCCGCGGATTGGGGGGATTGGGGTGAATCCTGGGTTTGATCAGTTGTTTTCGACGGCTGATGATGTGGTCGGGTCGCCTGGGGTGATTTCGATGGATGTCAATGATGAGTATGTGCCCAGTGGGTTGTTTGGGCTTGAGCCACAGGTGACGAACCGGGTGTCGCAGACGAATTTGATGTCGATGTTCAATGGGAACTTGTTTTGGGATGGTCGGGCTGAGTTGAACTTTGTGGATCCTGAGACGGGGGTGTTGTTGTTTCAGTCTGGGGTGGCGGGGCTTGAGATTCAGGCGTCGGCACCGATTTTGAATACGGTGGAGATGTCCCATGCTGGGCGGACTTGGGATCAGGTGCGTGAGAAACTTGGGAAGGTGCGTCCGATGGCGTTGGGGGATTCGATGCCTGCGGATATGTTGGCGGCGATTGAGGCCAATCCGTCGTATGGGGCGTTGTTTGAGGAGGCGTTTGGTGATCCGTTGATTGATGCGGTGCGGATTTCGTTTGCGTTGGCGACTTATCAGCGGACGCTGGTGCCTGACGAATCGCCTTATGATTTGTGGGCGGCGGGGGATGAGGATGCGATGACGGTTTCGCAGAAGGCGGGGTTTAGTTTGTATGTGAACTCGGCGTGTAGTTTTTGTCATATGCCTCCGACTTTTGCCAACTCGGATTTTTTTGTTGATGGGGTTCGTCCGGTGTTTGAGGATGTGGGTCGGATGGGTGTGACGGGGTTGAACTCTGATCGCGGGAAGTTTCGTACGCCAACGATTCGGAATGTGGGGTTGCGGAATCGGTTGATGCATACGGGTGGGCTTGTTGGGATTGATGACATTTTTGATTTTTATGGTCATCGCAATGGTCTTGGGCCTTTTCCTGAGAATTTGAGTGGGTTTGTGGATTCGCCGATTGTGTTTAGTCCGACGGGTGAGCTTGCGGTGAAGGATTTTTTGGTCAATGGGCTTGAGGATCCTCGGGTTGCCAATGAGATTTTTCCTTTTGATCGTCCTGGGTTGTATGCTGAGCGTGTGGAGTCCAATCCGTTGGTGATGGGTGGGGGTGATGTGGGTTCTGGCGGGTTTGTGCCTGAGATGATTGCGGTGGTGCCTCCGAATCTTGGGAATGATGGGTTTAAGATTGGTGTGGATTTTGGGCTTGGTGGAGCTTTGGCGTGGGTGGCGGTGTCTTCGAGTCCTCCGGTTGATGGGGTGTTGGCGATGGACGAGTTGCTTGGGCCTGTGGTGCTTGGGGGGATGGGTGATGGGGCTGGGTTTGGGACGATGGCGTATCCGATTGCGGACAATCCGGCTCTTGATGGGCGGCGGTTGTATATGCAGTGGGTGATTTCTGATCCGGCGGGGGG
>JALSHW010000219.1 GCA_026982035.1 Phycisphaerales bacterium
ACCACCGACGATGCCATTGACAAACGCGACATTGTCCTTAAAGTCCAATCCATCCGCTTCGGCTTGTTCAGCGGTGTAAGGCTCAATGTTAATGGTACAGTCACCAAACTGACCACGACCACCAGACTGCTTCTTAAACAACCCACGGCAACCATTGGCCGACCCCTTAATCGCCTCGCGGTACGACACCCGTGGCTTGCCAACTTCAACACCGATTTTCATGTCACGAAGGAGTTTGTTCTTGATGATCTCAAGGTGAAGCTCACCCATACCCGCGATGATGGTTTGGCCGGTTTCTTCGTTGTACTCAGAGCGGAACGAGGGATCTTCACGACGAATAGTGACGAGTGCTTCAGAAAGCTTTCGTTTGTCATCAGCAGTCTTTGGCTCAATCGACATCGAGATCACAGGCGGAGGGAACTCCATACGCTCCAAGACAATCGGGTTGTCCGGGTCGCATAAAGTGTCGCCAGTCACCGAATTTTTGATGCCAACGACAGCGACGATGTTGCCAGCACCAGCTTCATCGAGTGCCAAGCGATCTTTGGCGTGCATCTCAAAAATGCGAGACGCGATTTCACGCTTGTTGTTGCCTGGATTGAGTGTTCGGCTGCCTTTGATGAGCTTGCCGGAATAGATACGCATGTAGGTTAAATCCCCATGGGTATCAGAAACAACCTTGAACACGAGAGCGGAGAATGGATCGCTCTCATTATTTTTACGGGTCATTTCAGCTTCTTTGTTTTTTGGATCGGTTCCTTTGGTGTCGGGGACTTCTTCAGGATTCGGAAGGTATTCGATGGTTGCATCAATTAAGCGTTGGACACCGATGTTCTTGAGTGCTGAACCACAGAAGACCGGGTTGCATTCCAAGGCGATGGTGCCCTTGCGAATCGCAGAACGAATTTGGTCAGGAGTAATCGAATCCTCGTCTTCGAGGTACTGCTCCATCAGTGCATCATCAAGTGATGCACCCGATTCGATCAGGTCGTGACGCCATTTCTTGGCGTTCTCAAGCAGATCCTCTGGGATTTCCTTCTCAGTCACAATCGCGCCCTGTGAGTCTGGATCAAAGTGGTACGCCTTCATTTCCAAAAGGTCGATGATACCTTGGAGCTCGTCGCCTTCGCCCCAAGGGAGCTGCATCGCGATCGGGTTGGCACCCAAGCGTTTCTTGATGGTTTCAAACGAGTACTCAAAGTTCGCGCCCAACTTGTCCATCTTGTTAATGAAACACATCCGAGGCACATTGTACCGATCCGCCTGACGCCACACGGTCTCAGACTGGGCTTCAACACCCTCCTTGCCATCAAAAACAGCGATTGCCCCGTCAAGGACACGCAGCGAACGCTCCACTTCAATCGTAAAATCCACATGGCCAGGAGTATCAATCAGGTTGATCTTGTACTCTTTGCCCTTGTGCTCCCAAGGGCAGGTCGTCGCCGCCGATTGGATGGTGATCCCACGCTCTTGTTCTTCCTGGAGGAAGTCCATGGTCGCGGTGCCTTCGTGGACTTCACCGATCTTGTAGCTCTTGCCTGTGTAGAACAAAATGCGTTCGGTGACGGTGGTCTTGCCCGCATCAATGTGGGCACAAACGCCGATATTGCGGATATATGAAAGGTTGCTTGCCATTGTGGTAATCCTTCTTGTGGACGCTCTGATGAACTGTCGTTTGGATATGACCTTCGTTTGGTCAAATGTGCTGAACTGTGCTGCTCGACCATCTCAAACGATTGGGCGGGCATACTGCAAGGATCATTTCGATCCCAAATAACGCTACTGAATGGTGTACTTATTGAATGCTTGGCTTGGTGTAAAGAGTGGGTTTCAAATACTTATGGATGGATCACGCGATCAATGCAACGCCTGCATTGGCTCGATGCGATCCACCTCGGTCGGGATCTGGGTCTGATGACTCATCCATAACTTGAACTCCAACAATACCTAAGGCAGCGACCATTCGAATACCCCTACACGGATACCGCACCGCCAAACACTGCAAAACACATCGCGACGCCAAAGCCAACCGGGCTTCGGACGCCAAAGCACGGAATCCTAGCAACCCCGGATCAATTTTCAAGCAAAATCAGCCCCAGAACCCTGATTCTCGGACCAAAGAAGGACGAATTTGTGTCCTTCAATCACCATTGAGAACCGCCTGGGCCCGTTTGAGAACCTCCGGGCGGAGTTGCTTGAGCCGATCAAGCCGCATCCGCTCAGATCGCTCGATCGCCTGACCCGCCCATTTTCGTGCTTCATCTGGATTCCCCATCTCCAAAGCCAACTCCAGAACCCGAACAGCATGCTTGGGATCATGCGGATTCAAAACATCAGCCCGAACCCAACTCCCCATCGCCAACTCCAGCAACACATCTCTTTCA
>JALSHW010000220.1 GCA_026982035.1 Phycisphaerales bacterium
GGTATTTTAGACGGCTGGGTCCGAAGAATACGATGCTGGTCAGAATCTACGGCTGATTCATGTTGATTCATGCCCAATGGGCAATCCAAGCCAAAAATGGCGTGACCAAGGGGGGTTGACGGGGTATACTCGTGACCCTAGGGCCTGTAGCTCAGTCGGTAGAGCGCACCGCTGATAACGGTGAGGTCGACAGTTCAAGTCTGTCCAGGCCCATATTTTGGAAAACGAACACCCCGGATCGCCATGGTTCGGGGTTTTTGTATATCTAGGCCGCAGGTTGTATGTTTTGGGTAGCATGAGCCGAAGATGGATTTGTGACATGAAAGGAAACACCATGACTCGTCTTGAAAACCGTCCAATCTTCTCGATCATCGTCCTCTTGTTTTTCGGAGTTGCTTTGCTCTGGGCCGGTGGATGTTCGACAGCACCGAAACAAAAAAATCAACAATCTTTTATTGGTGATGCTGATGCTGCGATGGAATGGTTCTCCAGCAATGTCAATGGTCTGGATGAACAGATCGCTGGCTCGGCGGGATACATTATTTTTCCATCAGTCGGGCAATGGGGCATTATCTTTACTGGTGGACAGTATGGACGAGGGATGCTTGACAATCCAGATGGGTCTCAAATTGGATGGGCCGCGATCAATACTGGGTCGATTGGTTTACAAGCTGGAGTTCAGGGATTCAAGATGCTCGTAGTCATTGAAGATTCATACACTTTGGCCAAGTTCATGGAGAACCAACTCCAAGGTTCAGCCGGTGGCGTGGTGATTGTTGGTGAAACAGGTGGAAGTTCGAGGGCCCATTTTGATAATGGGCTGGCCATTTATCAAGGTGCCAACACTGGGCTGATGGCTGGGGTGAATATTGGATTGGACTACATCCGGTATAAGCCGTTGGACTGACTTTGATTCTGAAGTAGTGATGATCAAGCGGAGGTGGATTGGTCGCCTTCTTGAATTTGATTGTCGTCTGATTTGAAATCTTCTGGTGCCAGGACGCCTGCGGTGATGACGAAGCGGAGGGCCTCTTCGATGGACATGGAGATTTCAACGACCTTTTCTTTGGGGAGGTTGATCGTGAATCCTGTAAATGGGGTTGGTGAAGTTGGAATGAATACCGACACAACAGTATTTTGAGCCAACTTATTGATCTCGCGGAGTGAGTTTCCTGTGAGGAAGCCGACGGTCCAGATGCCTGCACTTGGATACTCGACGATGACGACCTTGCTGAAGGCGAGTTTGTTCTCGCCCATGATCATGTCGACGACTTGTTTGACATGGGGGTAGACCTGCTTGAATCCTGGGATTCTGGTGATAAATCGCTCGACACGGGCGTAGAGGGATTTGCCGACGATGTTTCCCAGAAGCACGCCTGCGAGGTAGATGAGCATGATGGCGATGACGAGCCCGGTGAGATTGAGGTACCAGTGGCTTGCCCAGAAGTCGCTGAGGTATTCGGTGCGGAGTTCTCGGCGGAGGGTGGCGTCGGTGGTTGAATCTGAGATATCCCGGTTGTAGCGTTCGAGGACGAGTTCGTCATCGGTGATACTGAACCAGTCGGGAAGTTTCTCTTCGCTGAGGACTTGGGGGACGCCCCAGATGACGGCAAGGCGGGTGGCGCTGTTGATGGGTTGGGCGACATTGTTGAAGACGAAGCCGAATGCTTGCCAGAGCAGCCAGAGGGTGACGGCGGTGGGCAGGAGGATGGCCATGCCTTTGCCGAAGAATCGCTTGAAATCTGATCCGAATGAATCCGCCATGGGGTTGTGGCTCCTGGGTTGACCCGTAATTGGACGCTGATGCACATTGTACCGGATTTTTCGAGTCGGATTTCATTGGCCGAGCTTTGGGGGATGAGGTTCCGAACATTCTGGGTCTGGGATGATTAGAATGCTCTCGAAGGGTTTTTGGAGGTTCACCATGCGGATTTTGGTCACTGGCGGAGCTGGATATATTGGGTCACACGCCTGTCAACGACTTCTCAGAGACGGGCACCACATCGTGGCGTTGGACAACCTCCATCGTGGGCACCGGGAGCCGATGGAGATGCTCAAATCTGCCCATGTTGAATCCTTTCACTTTGTCCATGCGGATCTGGGGGATACCAAGGCCGTCCTTGATGCACTGGATGGCCATGATCTCGATACGGTGATGCACTTTGGAGCGTTGGCGTATGTTGGTGAATCGGTTGAAGACCCGTTGTGGTACTACCGGAATAATATTGTCAGTGCGATCGGGCTGCTGGATGCGTGTGATCAGTGTCATGGGGGCAAGGGGATCAGTCGGTTTATTTTTTCCTCATCGTGCGCGACTTATGGGGATCCGCCTGAGGGGATGATTCCGGTGCCTGAGAGTTGTCCGCAGTCCC
>JALSHW010000221.1 GCA_026982035.1 Phycisphaerales bacterium
GGGCTCTTGTCGTCGGCCTTCGGTTTGCAATCCAGTCCAGTTGGCGATGCTCTGTGCGAGCCAGAACCCTTCCAGTTGATCCGCATACGAATCTCGATCCAGTTCAATAGATCCCGGCGGAATCGCCCCCATGGCTAAATGGGTAAAGACCCCGGCGATGATGGTCCAGATCAAGATGGTAAAGGGAGACGCATTCATTGACCCAAGTAAAGTACCAGAAAAATAGAGAGAAATCAACCCAAATCATCTCAAAGCTGCTCGTGCATGAACATCTCATGTATCCATATATGACTCAAACGGAGATTGAAGACCTGGAATGGCATTTTGAATTTGTGGGGTGGTGATGGTTATAAAGTACACTCATCGCGCGAATAGGTTTTTTGAATACCAAAAAGTCAGGTGCCTACTAAGAAACGATCTCAAAACGGTCAATCGTTGAAGTCTTCGGTGCCAGATCAGGATGCAAGCGAGTTTAATCGAAGCGAAGTAGTTCGATGACTTCTTCGCATAACGCACCAGAATACCACGCCATTGATTGAACCATTCATGTCCGGTTTTATGCGGAATTTGACACTATTTGTCGTTTGGCTGGACAAGCCGGGCGTCAAATTCAACGACGAACTGTTGTCCACATTGTTAGGATTCGATTTAATCTAAGATTGTGCGGGTCGAGAGAATCGAATTTTCCATTCATGTGACCAGCTATAAAGTACAGGTACCACAAACCAAGTGATCGAAGAAACCACCATGCCGCCGAATGTCGGTATGGCCATTGGGATCATTACATCGGCACCGCGTCCGCTGCTGGTCAGTACGGGGAGCAATGCAAGAATCGTTGTGGCACTGGTAATTACAGCCGCTCGAATTCGAAGTTTTCCGCCGGAAATTACTGAAGATCGAACATCGGCAATCGTAGTTGGAGCATTTTCTTTTAACGATTGCTTGATTCGAACCGCCATGATCACGCCGTCGTCTGTTGCGATTCCGAAGAGTGCAAGAAATCCGACCCACACCGCAACACTAAGATCATAAGGTCGAATTTGAAACAGTTCTCTCAAATTCGTACCAAGGAGATCAATATCCAGAAACCAGGGTTGGGCGTAGAGCCAAAGCATCACGAACCCGCCACCCCAAGAAACGAATACACCCGAGAAAACCATCAGTGTCACGCTGACGGATTTGAACTGGAAATACAACAGCATAAAAATCACCACCAGCGAGAGGGGAAGCACGATGCTCAACCTCTTGGCGGCACGGAGTTGATTTTTGTACGATCCGGCAAATTCGAAACTGACTCCAGCCGGAACATTTAATTCGCCCGAATCGATTTTGGATTTGATATACGCCTGAGAATCTTCGACCACAGTCACTTCGGCAACGCCAGGTTTCTTGTCAAAGAGCACATAGGCAACCAAAAAAGTGTCCTCACTCTTGACAATCTGTGGGCCGCGTCGGTATTCCAATGTTGCCAGCTCTTGAAGGGGGACCTGTGTTCCGTCGGGGGTCGGGACGAGAATATCGAGGAGTGTTTCAGGTTGGTCACGGAGTTCGCGAGGATATCGGATCCGAACCGGATATCGTTCGCGGCCCTCTATCGTCATCGTCAGTGCTTTTCCGCCGATGGCAACCTCAATGACTTCTTGCACATCGGTGATTTGAATTCCGTATCGAGCAATTTTTTCTCGATCAATATTAATTTCAAGGTACGGCTTTCCGACAACTCGATCCGCAAAGACGGCCTCTGCTTGAACAGACGGAACTTCTTTGAGTATTTTTTCGAGTTCCAACCCGAATGATTCAATTGTTTCGAGCGTCGGCCCATAGACCTTGATACCCATCGGAGCGCGGAATCCAGATTGAAGCATCACAATCCGTGTTTCAATTGGTTGGAGTTTGGGAGCCCCTGTCATTCCGGGTATTCGGGAGACTTCGACGATTGCATCCCAGATGTCTTGTGGTGACTGGATTTCATCTCGCCACTGTCGAAATGGTTTGCCGTCTGGATTCTCAATCAGTTCTCCAGATTCAGTCCGTACAAACTCACCTGTTTCATCGACCTCAAATAATATTGGCTCGGCCTTGTCATCGGTGATGTATTCATTCTTATACTCCACGATTGTCTCGATCATAGAAATTGGCGCAGGGTCCAGCGGGCTGTCCACACGCCCGGCCTTTCCGACTGAAGATCGAACCTCGGGGATACTGAGAATGCGAATATCGAGTTCCTTGAGGATGTCGGTCACTTCACCAATCGATGCGTGGGGCATCGTTGTGGGCATATACAAGAATGATCCTTCATCCAATTTGGGCATGAACTCAGCGCCAAGGCCTGGGAAT
>JALSHW010000222.1 GCA_026982035.1 Phycisphaerales bacterium
TGAGATTGTCGTCATGGGTCGTGATCAACACCGCTGGCGCATCGTCAAGCCCCGCCTCTCGAAGCACCTGAGGATCAGTCGCGTCCCCAATAATCGTCCGCTTGGCATCACGGACCTTCCCGACATCCCGCTCGATGATTCGGTAATCCACTCCACGGGCATCCAAGGCCTGTGCCGCCGCCCGCCCGACACGCCCCCCACCCAAGATCACCACCGGTTTGACCGAGTTGTTATAAATCGCAAAATGCTCGTCGTATTGAAGAAACTGTTCCGCTGATCCGGCCAACAACAAAATCGTATGTTCCCCGACAACCGTATCAGGTGTCGCGTTTTGAAAGTCCCCACGATCCCAAATCCCAATAACGCTCACGCCAAGATCACTCAACCGATTCTCTCGGAGGGTTTTGCCCACCAGCGGCGTCCGACTGGCGTTGGCCTCGGCAATAAGAAGCCCATCAACCGACCCAACAACATGAGTGACGGCATTGCCCCCAACCATGCACCGGGCAAGGGCCTTGCCCATCATATCGGCCAGGTTCAGAACATTGGTTGCCCCGGCACGCTCAAGCACTTCCTGCGATGTCGTCTTATCCGCAGTCGCCGCCAAAGGCACATCAGGAGCAACTTGCCGAATGGTAAAAGTGATGTTGGTATTTACAAGATCATTTTGTGTCGAAACAACCAGCGCGGCCTGATCAGCCCGGACTTGTCGATATGTTTGGGGATCATCGAGATGTCCAAGGACGACATGAACTCCTTGCTCATGGAGCCGCATCGCTTCTTCGATCTCAGGCACAACCAACACATATTCATAGTTGAATTTCTCGAGTTTTCGAATAAACGCCGATGAAACCGGATCATCATTGGTCAAAATAACATGCCCATGGGTATCTTCCGGAAGTTCTCGCGGCGTGCGAGCAGCCGCCTGGGCCTCAACCCAAGGCACATAAAAAAATTGTATTACCGTAAATGGGAGTAGAATAAGCAGAAAGACCACGCCAGTAAGCAACACAAAGATAGAGAACACACGCCCAAGATCGCTGTGAAATGTAATGTCGCCAAATCCAAGCGTGGACATGACCGTAAGCGTCCAGTAGAACCCCGTAAGCCAACTGTGTTCTTGCCCTTCTCGCAGCATGATGACATGAAACAGCACGCTGTAAATACCTATCAGCGTCCCCAACACCAAAAACAAACGCACCAGCGCACCAATATTCCGCTTGGCACTTCGATGCTGAAGCATCGTGGCGATCTGAACCGAAACGCTTTTCATATGCGGCTCTTGGGTATCGGTCGCCCGATCACGCAACCAACATGGCTATTTAGATATGCAATCACAAGCACCTCCCAATGAGCAACCCAATGAATAGAAAGCCAATCCCGCCGTCTTTGCGACGCTCATCGCCTTGGTCATACCCCAAATGGGTACACAATCAAACGAATGCACAAATGGTAGCCGTATTTCACAGACAAACCAGCCACCAACATCTGCTGGTCAACAGCATATTGCACCGCCACGACCACCATTACCGCCACCATTACCGCCACCATCACTGTTGCCGGAGCACTTGGTCGAAGAGCTCTGGTTCAAGATCGGCAACCTCCCCTGTGTTGCTCATGCAGTTTGGCCAAACTGCGAAGAATCCATGCTCGTCGATGACGAGATCGAAATTTTCGTCCCCAAAGACGCCGGGGGCAAATCAATGGAAGCCCGTTCTGCCAAGAATCTAAGAGCCGTCAGATACGGCCTAATCCAATCGTTGGTGGGTACCACTATTGGCCGTCTTTGGTGCCGTGGTGTTTTTTTTGTTTTCCTATTTCCTGGGGCAAGGGGGAAGAAGGAGAGGAGGAAGAGATGATGGTGGTTAGGTTTTGGGGAGGGTGATGTTGAGGGTGGTTTCGAGGATGGCGGCTTTGGTGAGGGTTTCTTGCCATTCTTGTTCTGGGATGGAGTCGGCGACGATGCCTGCGCCGGTGTGGTAGGTGAGGGTGGCGTTTTTGAAGGCGTCGGGGGATTTTGGTGAGGGGGTGCCTTGGATGTGGAGGGTTCGGATGTTGACGGAGCTGGTGAAGGAGTTGTTTGGGGTGAGGTGGATGGTGGTGCCGCAGTAGGGGGCTCTGGGTTTGTGGTGGGGTGTGGATTCGAGTTGGTGGATGATTTGCATGGCTCTGATTTTGGGTGCTCCGGTGATGGAGCCGGGGGGGAAGGTGGCGGCGAGGATTTGGGAGAGGTTTGTGTTGGGTTTGAGGGTTGATTTGATGGTGGCGGTGGCTTGGTGGACGGTGTTGTGGTGGGTGGTGATGTTTCTTGGGTTGGTGATTTTGACTGAG
>JALSHW010000223.1 GCA_026982035.1 Phycisphaerales bacterium
CGCCCACGCCGATCAGTTCCAAACTTCAAAATCATCTTATATCTCCACACCATACAAACCCACACCGCAACAACCAATGTCCGTCCGTCCGGCGACCATCCGTCGCCCGCCCGTCGAATATACCGACTTCTCAAGCCAACCACCAGATCAATCCCAGAAAAACCCAATTTCAAAAAGAGAGGCCCGAAATGCGACGCATCGCACCCGGGCCTCACGCACAGGACTGTCCTGGCCGCCGATCCTCAAAAGAACACCAACGCACAGGACAACGCCCACCATCACCCAGATATTTCTTAGAAAAGCAAAGATTCAGAAAATCACAGATTCAGATTAGTCACGGATTCAGAGAGTCACGCCGCCGACCAATGCCCATCATCCAAAGCGTCATAGCCACATTTGAACAACTGCATCTTCTTGGCCGCCTCAGGATCCGTAAACCGAAACCCCACCTCAAATTTCCGAAACCCCTTCTTCTCAAGCCGAATAACCTCAACGACTCCTCGGTGCGTCCCCATATTGGTATCCAAGCTCAGATCAATCACATCCCCGATCTCAAACTTTGGCCGCTTGCAAAACAACACCCGAACCCCCGTCGCCGAGAAGTCCTGGACTACGCCATTGCCCTTGCACGACATCTGCCGAGCCACAAAACGCGGATTTTTCCGCGCCTCGGGCTTATCCCGTTCATCAATCATCTTCGCTATGGCGGCCCATCGACTCATGCACCACACATCGTCAAATCACCAAAATCAAAGGAGTCCTCGCTGTCCAATACCATCATTCCAACAGATATAGGACGATCTGAACCGTCAAGCCCGCACAATCGGATTGGTCTATCGTCCCCCATGGACATCTTCAACGCCTATCCCGACCGTCCCGGCGATCGCCCGATCCACACCCCCGCAAGCGGGCCGCCGCAGACTGACCGGGTGCCGCCGGCGGTGTATGAGGCGATGGGGGAAGCCGGGATTGTGGAGATGTTTTTTGCCTTCTATGAACGATTGGCCGAATCGACGATTGCCGACATGTTTCCTAAGAGTGAAAAAAATCGACGGAAGGCCGCGGAGAAGAATGCTTCGATGTTTGTGTTTTTGTTTGGTGGGCCTCATTTGTTTCAGCAGAGGCATGGGCCTCCGATGATGCGGGCTCGGCATCTGCCGTTTGTGATTGATGAGGCGGGGCGGCAGGAATGGCTGCGGTGTTTCCGGGAGACGCTTGATGAGGCGCCGGAGTTATTTTCGATGCCGGCGGAGCATGTGGAGGCGGTTTGGAAGTTCGTGTCTGATTTTAGTGCGTGGATGGTCAATGCGGTTGATACAAAGGAAGAGGGTTGAAAATGCCGAATCGAGTTTCTGGTGTTCAAGTGGCCGTTGTTGTGGGCCTGGTGTTTGCAAGTCTTCACTTTGGGGGGTGTGAAACTGTTCAGGGTGTTGGTGATGATGGGGGGCACAATCGGATTGACCATTCGGATGTTGGGGCGGTGCTGGATCAGTGGCATCTTGATGCGGCCAACGGGAATATGGAGGGGTACTTTGATGCGATGACTGAGGGGGCGGTGTTTTTGGGGACTGATGCGAGCGAGCGGTGGGATCGGGAGGCGTTTCGGGTTTTTGCTGGGCCTCACTTTGCTGATGGGCATGGGTGGACTTATGTGGCTCGGGATCGGCACATTCAGACCAACGCCTATGGGGATGTGGCGTGGGTTGATGAGATTTTGGATCATGATTCATATGGGCAACTCCGCGGGACGGCGGTGCTGCGGCGGAATGGGGATGAGTGGCGGATTGCGCATTACTCGCTGAGTTTTTTGGTGCCCAATGCGGTGGTGTCGGAGGTTGTTGAGGTGATTGAGGGCGGACGGCCTTAGTGGGTGGGGTGGTGGTTATTTGAGGACGACGATGAGGCCGTGGATGATGCCGCCGATCCAGGTGAAGATCCAGAGGAGTAGGTTGATCCAGAAGTGGGCGGTGAAGCCGACTTTGATTCCCACCGCGACTGGTGGGATGAGGATGGCGAGGATGATCATGATGAGTTTGTTTTCTTTGATGCCGGCCATTGGGTGAGACTCCTGCGAGAGGGTGAATGTTTGAATGGGGCATATTACCCGATTTGGGTGGGGCGTGCTTTGGGGGGTGCATTGGGGTGGTGATTTTGAGGAGGGTGGAGGTGGATTTTCTTAGGGATTCGATTGAGGGGAGGTGGTGGGGGTGCTCGATGGCGGCTTGGTGGGCGAGGTCGGCGGCTTCTCTGAGGGAAGCGAGGGTTTGGAGGTGGGTTTGGGATTCGATGGTTGGGGTTCGGGCGGCGTTGATTGTTTCGATGGCGG
>JALSHW010000224.1 GCA_026982035.1 Phycisphaerales bacterium
GGCTAGAGAGAAGCAAGGAGAGGTTTTGGTGCAGTTGAATACTGGGCCTGCGCATGGGATTGGGGAAGGGGATCGGTTGATTTAGATTTTTTTGTTTCCTTGAGTGGGGGCTAGGTCGTGTCTGACAGCTCTAAAATATCGAACTGTGATGGTCCGGTTCGCCGAACCGGGCCATCGTTTTCAGTTCAATTGCACAAAAAAAGAACCCGGCTCGGCGAGCCGGGCCACCGGGAGCCGAGGGCCATCAGGCACAGTTTGGGTGTGTTGGGTTTGGGTGGTTAGCCGCCTTTGGTGATGGTGTCGCCGGTGACTTTGTCGATGGTTTCGCCTTTGATTTTGAATGTTCGGGTGCCAGCGGTGTGGTCGGGTTCGATGGTTCCGGAGGTGGAGTCGTATCGCCAGCCGTGGGTGTTTGCTCCGGCGGGGGCGCCGTCGATGCGGACGGTGGGGAGTCCGTTGTGGAGATTTGTGGGGATGGTGTTGATGTATGGGCCGTAGATTCCTGCGTCGTTGACGGTGCCGTCGAGGTCTGTTTTTTTGAGGAGGCGGAGGTAGTAGGTGTTGGTGGTTGCGGCCCCGACATGGATCATGACGCCTTGGTGTTCGATTTCGTAGAGGTCGATGGCGCGTTGGAGGGTTGCTCGGTCGGCGATGACGGCGTTGGCGGCGGCGTTCTCGGCACTGCTGGACATTCTTGGGATGGCGATGGTGCCGATGATGCCGATGATGACGACGACGATGACCAGTTCGATGAGGGAGAAGGCGGATCGAGCGTGGTGATTGGAAGGGGATGGATGGCTTTGTGGGTTCACATGACTTGGATCGGTTGATCTTGGGTTTGGGTGATCTGTCGGGGGGAAAAGGGGGGAATCACCGATTCGTTTGGTGTTGTGGGTGGGATGGGATGGACCGAGAACTTGTTTTGAGATTGGCAGCAAGAACTTACCAGAGGCGTTTGGCGACTGTGGGGAGTGCCCAGGCGGCGATGCCGGCGGCGATGCCTGATTTGAGGATCATGCCTGGGATGAAGACGGTCATGCCGAAGTGGATGGCGGTGGACCAGGGCATGGGGTCGGACTCTGAATCGAGGTTGCGAACGAACCAGAGCCAGGGGACGCCGATGGCGAAGATGATGGCGTGGACGACGATGCCTGCGGTGAAGATGGCGAACCAGCCGCGGATGGAGTTGTCTTTGCGGCGGATGATCCAGTGGGCGAAGGGTTGGCAGGCGATGAATCCGATGAGGTAGCCGCCGGATTGTCCGATGATGGTGAGCCAGCCGGAGTTGCCTTCTGCGAAGACGCCGACGCCGATGGCGCCGGTGATGAGGTAGAGGAGCATGCTCATGGAGCCGAGTTTTGGGCCTAGGGCGAGTGCGGTGAGGAGGACGGCGAGGGATTGGAGGGTGATGGGGATGCCGAGGGGTTCTGTGGGGATGGCGACTTGGGCGGCGATGGCGGTGAGGAGGGTCATGGCGGGGACGCTGAGGATGCGGAGGGTGGCGCGGTCGAGGGAGGTTGAGCCGGTGAGGGATTCGGGGGTGCTGGTGGGGGTTGTGTTGGAGAGGAGTCGGATCATGGGTCGTTAGGATACGACGCGGAGTTGTGGTTGTCTTTGGTTGTTTGGAATTGGGGTGGCTTGTTTTGGGCCATTTTTGGTTGGGTAGATTCTTGCGGCGATGTTTGGATTGAAGGGGATGGGGGCGGCGAGGGGTTTGAGTTCGATTTGTGCGGCGTGGCCTTTGCCTGGTGCGTTGCGCATGGCGGTTTCGATGTCGATGGTGCCGATGGCGTGGGATTGGGTTTGGATGAGGCAATTTTGGATGATTGCGCCGGGCTCAAGGTCGAGTTGTGTTGTTCGGATGCCGCCTTGGATGTGGGCGGTGTTGGTGATGGTGGTTTTTTGGGCGCAGATGCACATGGCGTGGATTTTTCCGGCGATGTGGAGGTTGCCTGAGCAGATGATGAGGTTTGCGTTGACTTGGGCGTGCTGATTGATGAAGACTGAGCCGGTGGTTTGGATGGAGGTTCCCCAGTGGCCTTTTTCTATGTGGACATCTCCGATTTGGAGCCGGCCTGCGCAGTGGGGGCAGGAGGCGGATTCGGCGAAGGGGGAATGGGTGGAAGGTTTGGCGCAGCGGTAGCAGGTGATTTGGATGGGGGTGTTTGATAGCGGGCGGGCGGGGGCTCGCTGGCGGATGAGGAATCTTGGTGGCTTGAAGAATGTGGCCATATAAATGGCCGGCTCGGTGTTGACCGAGGCCGGCCAGGGATGGGTGGTTCGTGTGTTTTGTGCTTGTTTATAAGCGGTTTATCAGTGTTTTAT
>JALSHW010000225.1 GCA_026982035.1 Phycisphaerales bacterium
AGCATGGGGACGCCTGCGTTGATAAGCTGGCCCATTGTTTGCAATGATCGGGTGATGTACAACGACCGGAACATCGTGCGAAGGACCGGGATCGAGAGTTTGCACCGATCGATCCAGAAGGCACCGATTTCTGTTTTTGAGAAGGCGAAGAAGGCACCGGCAATGACCATCAGGCCACCAACTAAGAATGGCCATTGACTGCGAAGGGTTTGAGAGAGCATCATCAGGAAGTTGGTTGCCCAGGGGAGGACATCTTCTTTGCCTTCAAAGACGGTGTAGAACTTGGGAAGAACGAAGGTCATCAAGAAGATCGTCACGGTGACGGCCATGCCACCGATGATGGCGGGATAGATCGAAGCACCGATGACCATCTTGCGGGTTTCGATTTGTTGACCGATGTAGCCGGCGATGCGGACGAGCATTTCGGAGAATGAGCCGGACATTTCTGATGCACGCACCATGTTGACATACAGCGGCGAGAAGAGTTTTGGGTGCTTGGCCAAGGCGTCTGAAAACTGCTTACCGGACTCGACATCGGCTTTGAGCTCTTCGATGATTTTTCGGAATGCTTTGTGGTCGGTTTGATCAGCGATTCCATCAAGGGCGGCCCGGAGGTTGATTCCTGCTCGGATCATGACCGCAAGTTGGGTGGTGAAATCGAGGACATTTTTCTGAGTTGGTTTTTTGGTATTGAGATCGCTGAGGGTTTTCATGAACCCGGTTTCGCCGAAACCTTCCTTGGCTGTATCGACCGACATGACATGGACGCCTTGATTTCGCAGGACAGCGGCCGCGGAGGTTGCGCTGTCGGCTGAGAGTACACCCGTTCGGATTTTGCCGTCTTGGGCTTTGACCGTGTATTTGTAGTTTGGCATCGAGAATCTCCGTCGGCGTACTGTTTTGTCTATTCGGGCAACAAACTCGATTTAGGCGACCAACTGGCGTTCGAGTTTGTCTGGGAACACGGCTTGGGCGATCGCATCCTCTTTACTGATGGTTCCATTGAAATACAACTCGGCGATGGACGAATCCAACGAACACATCCCGATGGCTCGGCTGGTTTCGATGACATTGGGAATCTCGAAAATCTTGTTCTCGCGGATCATGTTGCGGACAGCCGGGGTACATAGGAGCGTCTCGACCGCTGGGACCATGCCTGGGCGATCACAGCGGGTAAAGAGTGTTTGGGAGATCACGGCTTGCAGGGTTGTCGAGAGCATCGAGCGGATCTGGTTCTGCTGGCCTGAGGGGTACATATCAATGATACGAGAGACTGTTTGTGAGGCGTTGACGGTGTGGAGTGTTGAAAGAACCAAGTGACCGGTTTCGGCGGCACTGATTGCCAATGAGGTGGTTTCGAGGTCGCGCATTTCGCCGACAAGGATGATGTCGGGGTCTTGGCGAAGAGCGTGCTTGAGTCCTGAGGTAAACGATGCCATGTCTCGGCCGAGTTCGCGTTGTTCGATGAGGCATTCACAGGAGTCGAACATGTATTCGACAGGGTCTTCGAGGGTGATGATGTGCTTGGAGTAGCGTTCGTTCATCGCTTGGATCATCGCGGCGAGAGTGGTGGATTTTCCTGAGCCGGTGTCGCCTGTGACGAGGACGAGCCCACGGGGGAGGTAGGTGAGGCGGGCGATGACTTCTGGGAGCGAGAGTGCTTCGAGTGGTGGGACTTTGGTTTTGATGGCACGCATGGCCAGGCCGATGGTTCCTTTTTGGAGGTGGGCGTTGACCCGGTAGCGGGCGAGGCCTTCGACTTCATAGGAGAAATCGGCGTCGCGTTCTTCGTCGAATGCTTTGCGAACATGTTTGTTGGCCATGCGTTCAAACATCGCGGAGACAATTTCTTGGGAAAGTGGAGTCTCGGAGAGTTTGGTAATGACCTGATGGATTCGCACCATCGGAGGCTCGCCTGCGACGATGTGGACATCGGAAGCATCGGCCTCATGGGCTTGACGAAGAATGGCATCGAGTTCCATAGCAGTATCTCCAGGGCTCATCATGAGCAGCATTTGACAGATTCACAGTCCGCCATCAACCAAATCATCGGCCCGATGGGGATTCCGATTGACCCGAGTCGGGATTGACTATGGGAAAGCGGGGCCGTCTGTGCGGGCAAAGACCCCATGGGCTGTTCAATATGGGTGATACAGCCGGTAAAGCCCGCCAAAGGGCATCCGATAAGCAAAAGAGCCGTTGGGTGTCCGTCTGGATAAATGTGCAACTGTTAGGCAATTACTGGGCAATGGCTTCGCGGGCTTGAACGGCGAGTAGGTCAACGCGTTCATTTTCTGGGTGTCCGTCG
>JALSHW010000226.1 GCA_026982035.1 Phycisphaerales bacterium
GATGGTTTGACCCGATGCCAGGCCGTCGATTGGTGAGGAGTAGCGTTGGTTGAGCCAGATGGTTGATGGCCCAAAGTCGCGGGTGGTGGTGTTGGTCATGTGGAGGGTGGTCGATTCACGAAAGACTTGGATATCGAAGATTTCACCCTTGGGAAGATGGTCTGGATAGACCGGCCCGGCGGTAGCGTGGGTGGTTTCAGAGAATAGCTGACACCCGCCAGTGAGCATCAGCCCAGAGGAGAGAGACAAGAACAAGACGGCGATGGGGATTCGTTGGATGCTTTTCACCCCCTATCCTCCCCATCATGGGCTGCCAAAGCAACCAATCCAACACGAACCCGGGCAAGAATGCCACCGAACCGACATTTGCCATTGCTCAGGGGGCCCAGGAGATTGATCCCAAGGCCGTGGCTGCGGATCTGGTTGCCAAATATGGCCCAACGGGGATGGATGGGCGGGTATCCACCCTGATTCCGGGATTTGACGCTCCATTTTACCAAGCGGGGTTGGCGGGGTACTCCGATGCCGCGATGCGGATCATTGCCCGCAAACATGGGTGTCCGTTGTGCATCACCGAGGCGTTGCTCGATCGCACCTTACTGGCTGGTGGCAAAGGGTTTGCCAAGGCCGACCTTGGTGATATTGCAGGCAATGTCCCCGGCGGGGAGGAGGATCACCCGCTGATTGGGCAGATCATGGGGAGCGATCCGTCGGAAATGGCGGCGGCGGCTCTGAAGATGATCGAGCAAGGGAGTCGGTCGAATAAAGAATATCGTTCGATGGTCAATGGCGGGGTCGATGATTCCAGGTCTGATGGCTCAGATTCCTTTGCAGGGATTGATATTAATTTGGCGTGTCCGGTGAAAAAAATTGCGAAGAAATCGCGTGGCGGGCATTGGTTGCGTGAGCCGGAGGGGGCGATTGCGATTTTGAAGGCCGTGCGTGATGTGCTGCCGAGTCGTATTCCGTTGAGTGTCAAGTTGCGAAGGTCCTTTGACGAGACGCCTGAGATGAAGCGGAAGTTCGAGTATCTCTTTGATGCGGCCTATGACCTTGGATGCAGTTGGGTGACGGTGCATGGGCGAACCGTTGAACAAAAATATGTCGGCCCATCACGATGGGACCCGCTCAAAGAACTCGTCGATCGGCATCCGGATCGTTTGATCTTTGGTTCTGGTGATGTGTGGGATGTCAATCAGATCTTTCGGATGATCGGCTATACGGGTTTGACCGGCGTGTCGGTGGCGCGTGGGTGCATTGGCAATCCGTGGATTTTTAAACAAGCGCGGGCGATTCTTGCCGGTGATGATCCGATGGCTCCGACGATTGCTGAGCAGCGGGCGGTTTTGGAGCAGCACTTTGAGTTGTTGTTGGCCGTGAATGCCAAGACGCGTGATCCGGAGTTTAACACGGCCCGAAACATGCGGAAGTTCGGCATTCGTTTCGCGGCTCATCATCCCAATGCCGACGAGGTGAAACAAGGGTTTATTTATGCCAAGAATTTTGAGGACTGGCGAGTGGTCTTGGAGCGGTGGTATGAGATCGGAGTCAATCCATGAATGACAAAAAACACTCGTTGCCCACTTGCGCCATTGCGCACAATGTCGGGTACAACGCGGTTGGCGGATGGACGATATTTCTGATATACTAATTGTGGAAGGAGCCCGTTATGTCGCTCAATATCATTTTGCTGATCGTTCTTGGAGTTGTCGTGGTCTTTACTCTGGTGTGTCTCGTTGCGATGTTCACCGAGATGGATACCAAGAAAAAATCGGGCAAGATGAAGGGCAATACCCATAATCAAGCCAAGAAACGCAAGCGATGATGGGGCGTGAGCCGTCAGGCGTGATCTTGGCGGAGTTGTCCGCCGGGGTGCTTTAGGCCGTGTCTGATGGCTCCAAAATGACGATCTGTGGTGGCCCGGTTCGCCGAACCGGGCCATTGTTTTCAGTTCAATTGCACAAAAAAGAACCCGGCTCGGCGAGCCGGGCCACCGGGGGCCGAGCCGTCAGACACGACCTAGCTGGCTTGGGTTGTGCTTTGGGGGGTTTGGGGGGCGGGGTCGGCTGAGTAGCGGATGCGGCCGTGGTAGATGCTTGCGACGGTCTTGGAGATTGAATCACAGATCGTTTTGAGTTCGCGGAAGTTGAGGTTGCTTTCGTCGAACTGGCCGTCCATGAGGCGTTTGTTGGCCAGTGATCGAACCAGTGCGTCGATGCGGGCGGGGGTGGGTTCGGTCAGGGTTCGTGTTGCGCTTTCGACCGCATCGGCGAGCATCACGATGGCGACTTCTTTGGTCTGTGGCTTGGGTCCTGGGTATCGATAATCGACTTCGTCGGGGAGTTGCTCCTCGGCGTTGTCGGCCATGATCTGTTCGGCCGAGCGGTTTTCATCAGAATGGGCGGCTTGCTCTTTGGCGCGGCGATAGAAGTATTCGACGAGTGTGGTGCCGTGGTGGGCGTCGATGAAGTGGTGGAGTGATTTGGGGAGTCCATTTTGGCGAGCCATTTCGAGGCCGTCTTTGACATGGCCGACGATGACCAGAAGGGACATGGCTGGGTTGAGTTTGTCGTGTTTGTTTGGGCCGCCGGATTGATTTTCGATGAAGTAGTCGGGCTTGTTCATTTTGCCGATGTCATGATAGAGGCAGCCGACATAAGTCAGCAAGGCGTCGGCACCGATCGACTCGGCGGCGCTCTCGGCGATCGAGGCGACATTGAGCGAGTGGTTGTAGGTGCCTGGGGCGCGTTGTTGGAGCTCGCGGAGGAGTGGTTGTTTGGGGTCACGGAGTTCGATGAGTGTCATTCCTGTGGAGATGTCGAAGACATTTTCGATAAATGGCAGGATAAACAGGGCGATTCCGCCCGCGAGCATGCCTGCGATTCCTGCTTGAATCGAAGCACCGAGCAATGGTCGGAGGATGTCTGTGCCTCCGACGCCGACGGTTGGGAGGACGATGAGTTGATCGAGCACCGCCAAGATTGCCAAGACCCCGGCGATGATCATCGACATGCGAATGATGGTGCGTCGGTCGCGGATTTCTTTGAGCTGGGCGATGGCGCCGGCGGAGCCGACGAGCATGAGGATGAACATCCCGGTGTGCATTTTGAGGGCAAGTCCGATGAGGATGGCGGTGATGCCACAGATGGCCAGTGCGGTGCGTTGGTCGTAGGCGATGCAGATGAGGATGGCCACGAGGATGACGGGGGTGATCGAGGCGAGCCAGATGAGCCGAGGATCAAAGACGCTCAGCGTGCAGGCGGCAAAGACACTCAGGGCAATCATTCCGGTGAGCCAACCGGTTCGGGCCGGTCGTCGTGCGATTTTGGGGCAGTACATGGAGATGTATCCAGCCAGGACGATGCCGAGTACGGCGACCAGGCCATAGATGGAGAGAAACTTGAGTACGCGGCGCGGGGTGCTGCCTTGCTTGGTGAACTGTTGGATTTCGGTTTTGGCCAGTTCGTAGGGGGCTTGTTCGAGGACATCGCCTCGGGCGTAGATGCGTTGTCCAACGGTGATGGATCGACGGACGGGTTGGACGCGTGCGGCGACGGTTTCTTGTGTTGCTGCGGTGGCCGATTCGTCAAAGGCAAAGGTTGGGCGGGCTTCAAATTCGAGTCGGTGGATAACCACTGCATCGACTGGGCTGACAAATCCAGCGATCCGCACCATGCGTTCGACTTCGGCTTTGAATTGTTCGGCGTTGTCGATGTTGATGGTGTCGTCGCGGCTGATTCGTGCCGGGGGCTGGATGCCTTCTTCGGCGGGGCCGAACCGGAGTTCGATCTGCGTGTTGAGCCCTTCTTGGGTTGCCCGCTGCCAGGTCTGGCGATCGAGCAATGGCCTTCTGCGGAGGATTTCGTCGAGCGTGTTGACCTGATCGGTCCAGAGTTTGAGACTTGCTTCTTGGGCGGCGGTTTCTTTGAATGTGTTGAATGATTCTTCAGAGAGCCCGAAGCGGATGCGGATGTCGCGGTCCACTTCATCGAGGGAGGCCACGCCGCCGAGTGTTCGGGGGAGGTTGGCCAATGAGGCGCGGAGTTCTTCGAGTACGGGGAGGTCGGCGTTGTGGATGCGGGGGACATTGAGCCGGGCGGCTTGTTGGTGCATCTGGGTTTGTTGGACATCTTCGGTGTTGAACTCGACGCGCGAGGTGCGGGTTTCTTGCATGACCTGTCCGACCGAGACGAGGAGTTGTCCGCGGGTCCAGTTGGTGATTGAGCCAACGATGATGACAAAGCCGATGAGTGCGACGGTGCCCCAGAAGAGATTGGGTGAGGCGATCAGATCGGCGAGTTGTTGACGGACGGGTTTGCCGGCGATTTGGATGATCGAACGCCTCGGCGTTGAGCCGTTGCGTGTGCCGTTCTTGGGTCCGTTTTTGGATCCGTTTTTGGAACCGGTCTTGGGTGATTTGGAGGGGTCTTTGGCCATGTGATCTCTATAGAGTGTCTATCGGGTGGATCGGAGGGTGACTGTGGTCCGAGAACTGGGTTTGGGTGCAGACTTTTGCACGCTGACCATCGCCCGTCACAACAGATTGGCGGGTCTGAATGATAAGCCCGAACCGACGGGCGCGTGGATCGAGCGGTTCTTGGCTGTTTGAGCGGGCTTTAGAGGCATCTGGGGAGTTCGACAACCATCGTGGTCCCTTGTTGATGGATGCTCTCAACACGGATGGTTCCGCCCAGCGTTCGGGCGGCGTGTTTGACGATTGCCAGGCCCAGCCCGGTTCCGCGCCGAGCCGAGGCCCCATCGCGGGCTTCATCGACCTGATAAAAGCGTTCAAAGATTCGGGTTTGCTGAGCCAGTGGAATCCCAATCCCTTGGTCGCACACGCGGATGCGAACACCGGCCTGGCCATTGAGTTGGTGTGGAATGGGGCAGGCCGGATCGGGTTCTGGGTCGATGGGGTCCACACTGATCGTGATGGTGGTGGATTCGTGGGCAAACTTGGTTGCGTTGCCGATCAGGTTGCGGAGGATCAGTTCGAGGTGTGATTCGTCGGACAGGATGGTTCTGGCGTGTGGGTCGATCTGTGTCGTGATGGTCAAGCCCCGTCGATCACACACAGCCGCCAATGGTTCGATGGTGTGTTCGATCAGTGCGTGCATGTCGATCTCTATGAGTGTCACCGGGGTCAGTGTGGATTCGAGTTTGGAGAGATCGAGCAGGTCTTTGACCATCAGATCGAGCCGAGTGGCGTTGGTGGAGATCATGGTGATGAGTCGTTGGATCATGTCTGGATCGTTGCTTGCTGGGCCTTCCATGGTTTGGATGGCGCCGAGGATCGAAGCGATGGGCGTGCGGAGTTCATGGCTTGCGTTGGCGGCAAAGTCCGCTTTGAGGGTGGCCGATTCGGAGAGTTCGGTGATGTCGGTGAAGGTGCAGACCGCACCTTGGGTACTTGGGATTGGATCGGCGGCAACATCAAAGACGCGCATGTTTGCTCCGATGGGGAGTTGGAGCCGGGCGTGTCCAGATTCACCTGCGCGGGCGCGGTGTTCGAGTTGACGGATAATGGACTGGGTGATCAAGGCGTCGAAGAACTCGCCGATCAATGGCCTTCCAGAACCAAGGGTGGCTTTGGCGGCGAGGTTGGCTTGAATGATGGTTCCAGCGTGGTTGGTGGCGATGATGGGAACATCGGCCGAGTCCAAGATGGAAGCAAGTTGATGGGCCTGGGTTTGGCTTTGGACGATGCGTTGTTCGAGTATGTCGGTGTGGTTGTTGAGTGCTTGAAGATGCTGTAGGGTTGATCGGCGAAGGAATCCCAGCCAAATCAAGGACCCGAATGAAATCAAGAGCATGGTTGGCTCAAAGACCGCAAGCAGAAGAGAGCCCGCCAAGAGGGAACCTGGCCAAGTCCAACCCCCTGGTTTTTGGGGGGGCGGTGGAGGGGGTGAAGATTGGAAAGGGCTGGAATCCATCAATCTATATATAGGGTGTAGATTCAACTCAGGGGTTTGTCTTGTGCGACTCTTTTGGATCGTCGGCCCGGTATCCCACTGCACGGATGGTGGAGATCAGTTCGGCGTGGTCGCCGAGTTTTTTGCGGAGCGAGGTGATGTGGACATCAATGGTTCTGGGTGTCACCGTCACGGCTGGGCCGATGGCTTGGCTGATGAGATCGGCTCTGGACAAGACCTTGCCTTTGGACTGGATCAACGCGACGAGGAGCCGAAACTCGGTGATGGTCAGGTGGATCGGGGTCGAATCGACGAGGACCTGGTGTTCGTTGAGGTCAATGGTGATTGGGCCAAGGGTAAGCCGGGTGGTGGTGTTGGGGTCGGTGTTGGTGCGCCTGGCGAGGGTTTGGATGCGTGCCATGAGGATGGGCATGGAGAATGGTTTGGTGATGTAATCGTCGGCTCCAGCGTCGAGCCCTTCGAGTTCGTGGGCTTCTTCGGCTTTGGCCGTGAGCATGATGATGGGGATGGAACTGGTCTGGGGCTCTGATCGAAGGCGTTTGGCAACTTGGATGCCTGTGAGTCCGGGCATCATGACATCCAGCACGATGAGGTCTGGAATATGGCTTTGGACACACTCAATGGCATCGAGCCCGTCGCTGGCGGTGCGCACTTCATGCCCGGACTGGATCAGGTTGTATTCAATCAACTCACGAAGATCGGGTTCGTCATCGACAACCAATACATTCAAAGGCACAGCGTTCATTGCAGGCATGGCGCACTCCTGGAGAGGTCAAACAAGATCGATTCTAGTGTTCGTAGGAATGCTGCTTATCGCTCAAAGAGGAAGGTTCACGGAATCTGAACAGTGAAGCGGATGTGGAAGTCCATTGCTTTTGGGGAAGGGGATTGGCCAGACACGGCAATGTTCACTGTTTGTGCGGGCGTCTGGGTTGGTTGTTGTGGAAAAAAGGCCTGCGGGTTTTGCGCGAAAATAGCGTTTGTTGAGTCCTAAGGCGGGTTTGTGAAGAAAACTTGCTTTGAGGGGATCAAATTTGATAGTTAGTGCTGGCAAAAGGTCGAATAATACACCTTGCACTGGTTAGTCTGGCCTATAGTTGGCCAGAAGCGGGTCGTATGGTATTCGGCCTGTCGTAGAAAAAATATTTCCAATCACTGCCCAATGAGAAGGAGCACTGAAATGAAGAAGACAATTACGACCATCGCGTTGGTCACCATGAGCGGCTCGGCGTTTGCTCAATCCGGACTTGACATTGATCGTGCATACGCAGCTGAGCTGCGTGCCGATGCCAACACTCGTTCGAGCCTCCTTGGTTCAAACGGTGCTGGTCTCGATGTTGAGATTTTCACCCAGTTCCGTTACTCTTACAACACTCGTGACGAAGAAGCCGGCGGTACACCATTCGGCGACGCAGACACCACCATGGGTTTCTCGACTCCTCGTACTCAGATTCGTTTGAGCGGCGGCGTTGAAGGCACTGACATTGCTGGTCATGTTTCGTTTGACTTTGGTGGTGCATTCGATCAAGGCATGAGCGGCACCGCTACCGGTGATGGCGGCGCAACCTTGCGTGAGGCCTACGCCACATGGGGCATTGATGACAACTGGACATTCCTCTTTGGTCAACTCTTGAACCCATTCTCTGCTGAGAGAAATGTTGCTCCTGAGTTTTCACAGGGTGTCGAGCGTTCAGTGCTCAACACATTCTTTGATGTTGGCTACACCCAGGGCATCGCACTGAACTACACCGACGACGAGTGGAAGTTCACCGTTGCATTGGCTGATGGCCCAGCGGTTTACGCTGGCGGTACTGGTATGGCCGCGAACTCGTTCTACACCTCCCCAGGTGAGTCCGACATCTCCGTCACTGGTCGTCTCGACTGGTTGATCTCGGGCAACTGGGATCAGTTCAACGACTTCGCTGCTTGGCAGGGTCAGAACTCCGGTCTCCGCGTCGGTGCTGGTCTCCACTGGTCACAGAAGGGCGATTCCAATCCAGCAACAGTCACCAGCGTCTTTGGTGCTGGTGTTGATACCGAAACCATCACTGCTTGGACTGTCGATGCAGCGTACGAAGCCGATGGTTGGGGCCTCTTCGCTTCATACACCAGCTTGAACATCGATGCCGATTTCACCGCTGGTGCTGGCCAAGACCTCACCAACGATGGCTTCCTCCTTCAGGGAAACATCTTCTTCTCCGAGCAGTTCGAAGCGTTCGCACGCTACGACATCATCTTCTTGGATGATGACACATCACTGGCTGCATTCACTCTCAACGATGCCACTTCTGAAGACAAGTACTCGACCTTCACTGTTGGTTTTAACTACTACCTCGTTCCTGAGTCACACGCCGCTCGTTTCAGCATGGATCTTTCCGTTGCTCTTGACGATTCGTCCGGTATGGACTACTACGGCAACAGCGTCGCAACCACCGGCCAAATCGGTGGCACCGCTGGCGGCACCGCTGCTGACAACGAGTTCATGATCCGTGGCCAGTTCTCACTCCTCTTCTGAGTTTGTGAGTCTGACGCGATAGACAACATCTTCTGATGTCATCACAGGAGGGACCTTCGGGTCCCTCCTGTTCTTTTTCGTGGATTTCGACAATTCTTCAGATTGATTCTTTAGATTTCTTAACAAACCAAAAGCCGCATTATATCAGATGCTGGGTGTGTTAGGAGAACTTCATCGACCAGGTGACCACGCACAACCTATTTGGGGCTACAAAGGAGTGTCTGATACCTTTTCCTTGAAACAGGAGTTTGTCGATGAATGCCTCGTCTGTCTCGATATGCACACTTGCCGTTGTATGCCTTGCCCCAATATCTTCGTATGCAGGAGAGGAAACTCAGGTGCTGGGTTATGAGGGGCAACTCATGGCCGAGTCCGCATTGTATGAATCGTTCGATGGGTTCCCTGAGCGATATTCAGCCAGTATGCAGATACAATTTCGCTATAACTACAATCAGCGCGGCTCAGACAGCACAACGCTGGCCAATCCCGGCGATGACCTGACCCTTGGCTTTACCAATCGCAGAACCAAACTTGGTTTGAAGGCCAATGTGACCGAGTCTATCACGGCTCGGGCAAAATTTGGTCTGAGTCAATCTTCCGGAACAGCGATCCTTGAAAATACAGAGATGACTTGGAAACTCAGTGACACTGTGATTTTTCAAGCGGGGCAGTTCAAAGAGTCTTTGATTCGAGAGGAGAATATTTCGTCGAGCAAGCAGTTGGCCGTTGAACGATCGATACTCAATGAAACATTCAATCAAGACTATTTTCAGGGTGTCAAGTTGACGGTCAAAGAGGAAGATTGGCGATTGATGGCGAGTTTCGGTGATGGGTTTGCCAGTGACAATACCTATTTCAACTCGTCGGCTGAGGCGGATTCTTCATTGACTATTCGAGGTGAACTACGGTTCGGCGAGGCCTCGTGGTCGCAGTACAAGCAGTTTACTTCTTGGCGTGGTGCCAATGGAGGATTGATGGTCGGGGCGGCGTTCAATCACCAGGCCATGGGCAACACCAATCCAGCAACCTCGCCTTCGACAAGTTTGGAAACTGGAACGATCGATGCCTCGCTCTTGGGTGATGGTTGGAACTTGTACGCTGCGGGGATTTGGCGGACGATGGACTCTGGGGTGTCATCGCTGACTGATACAGGATTCTTGTTGCAGGGCGGCGTGTTTGTTTCTGATATTGATGAGTTCTACGCCCGTTGGGATGTGGTCATGCCTTCGGATTCAACACCGATTATCGTCGGGGTCAGTGGGAAATCGGACTTCAATACCTTCACCGTCGGATGGAATCATTATGTGAGCCCCGAATCACACGCGGCCAAGTTTACCCTTGAATTTCAGCACTATCCCGACCCAACAACCGAATCAAACATCACCGTTAAAGGCAATATCCTGCCCGATTCAACCGGCGATCAGTTTGCAATCACGGCTCAGTTCCAGTTGCTCTTCTGATCACATGCGATCGACGGTTGGAATGCCGAGTGTGTCGCAGCCGTCTTGGAGCACGCGCAACGCGAGCATGCTCAGGCGGAGCCGTCCGTCGCGTGTTGATTCTTCGACACCGTCTTTGAGGACTGGGCACTGTTCATAGAACTTGGCAAACAGTGAAGCGAGTTCGTACAAATAGCCGCACAAGCGATGGGGTTCGTGATGGGTGCCGGTTGCGTGCATGATCGTTGGATATCGAAGGATCATGAGTGCCAAGGCCCGTTCGGCTGATTCGTCAAGAGAAAACGAAGCGTCTTTGGCCGCGTCAACACTCACGCCTTTTTCATCGGCCTTGCCGAGCATGTTCTTGATCCGGGCAATTGCGTACAACATATATGGCCCGGTGTCGCCCTCAAAGGCCAACATCCGATCGAAACTGAATACATAATCTTTGATCCGTTCAGTCGAAAGATCAGCGTACTTTATCGCCGCCATGGCGACGGCTTCGCTGATCGCCGAGCGTTCAGATTCAGGCATGTCCGGGTTTTTCTCAGCCACGGCCTTCGACGCGCGGGCGACGGCTTCGTCGAGCAGGTCGGTGAGATTCAGGTTCTCCCCAGACCGAGACTTGAGCGGTTTGTTGCCTTCACCAAGCACCGTGCCAAACATGGCATGAACAAGAATGGCATCTTTTCCTGATGGTGTTTTGTCGTAGCCCGCCTTGTGGGCGGCGGCAAAAACCTGTTTGAAATGAAGCCCCTGGCGCGAATCGACGCAGTACACAACCTCATCGCCGCCAAGTTTTTCGACCCGGCGTTTGATCGCCGCCAGGTCAGTTGTCGCGTACAAAAACCCGCCATCACGCTTGCGAATAATCGTGGGCTCTTTGATCCCCTCGCACCGAACAACCAACGCTCCATCGTCTTCGATGGCGATCTTTCGGTCAATCAAGTCCTGAACCAAAGGCCCAAGTTCATCGCGGTAGGTTGATTCGCCCGCGCTGTGTTCGTCGGTGATGTTGGCATGGAGTCGCTGGCAAGTTGCCAGACATGCGGCCATCGTGATGTCATAGATCATTTGCCACATTTTGACGGATCGATCGTCGCCGGACTGGAGCGCAACGAGCCGGGCTTTGGCCCGTTCCATCGCGGCGTTGGCGTCGGTGATGCGTTCGGTAAGTTCGATCTCGGCTTTGATGTGCCCGCCGACTTTGGTGATGAGTTCGAGTGCTTTGGTTTCGGCCTTGCACTTGGCTTGGACGACTTTGTAGATACTGTTGAGTTGGGCGAGTGTCACCGATGACAGATCGGTTCCTGCATCTTCCATCACGCAGAGTTGTTCGACGACCATTGCGATGGGCAAGCCCCAGTCCCCGACATGGCTCTGGCGTTTGACGGTGTGACCGAGTCGTTCTTGGATGCGGGCGATGGCGTCGCCGATGACGGTGGAGCGGAGGTGTCCGACATGCATTTGTTTGGCGAGGTTGACGCCACAGACATCGACGACGATGGTCTTGGGAGCGGTGGGGGGGGTGATGCCGAGTTGGTCGGTGTCCATTGCATCGAGCGCCGAGCCGAGGGCCTTGGGCAGCAGCGAGATATTGATAAATCCGGGCCCGGCGATGGACTCTTCGGTCAGCGGTTGGGCGATGCCGGAGACATCAATGGCTTCGACAATCTTGGCCGCCAGGTCGCGTGGCTTCATCCCAACCCGTTTGGCGATGGGCATCGCGCAGTTGGACTGGAAATCGCCAAACTTGGGCTGGCGCGATGGGCCGATGTGGGCTTTGACTTGATCGTCTGGGAGATCGGGAACGACGGCCCGGATCGCCGCACAAAAGCGGTCATCGAGGGCGGTGGCGGGGTCGAGCGTCGGCTGGTTGGTCGTGTTGGTACTCATCGACCAAGTGTAGGTTCTTACTTATCCAATGGACCCTCAGCACGCGGATCTTCATCCAATGGTTGGGCCATTCGTTCAGCGACTTGTTCTGGGGTTTCAATCGCCCCCTCGCTGTTGGCAACCACGGCACAGACCATACAGTCGCCTGTCACATTGCAACTGGTTCGGCACATGTCCAGAATTCGGTCCACGCCAAGGATCACCGCGATCCCTTCGAGCGGGATTCCGACGCTTTCGAGGACAATCACGAGCATGATCATCCCGACCCCAGGCACCCCGGCCGTGCCGATCGACGCGAGGGTCGCCGTCAGGACGATGGTGAGTTGGTCGGCGACGGTCAGGTCCATGCCATAGAGTTGGGCGATAAAGACGGCCGCGACACCTTGGTAGAGGGCCGTGCCGTCCATGTTGATCGTCGCGCCGATTGGTAGGACAAACGCGCTGACCTCTTCTTTGATTCCGAGCCGTTGCTCGCAGCACTCCATGGTGACGGGGAGCGTTGCTGAGGAACTCGCCGAGCTGAATGCGAGCAACTGGGCTGGACTGATGGCTTTGAAGAATCGGCCATACGAAATCCCGCCGAGGATTTTGAATCCGATTGGGTAAATGACAAACGCCATTGTCGCCAATCCCGCAACCACTACAAGCGAATACACCGCCAGCGAACCGAGAATGTCGAGCCCAAGTTCGGCGATCTGTTCAACGATGAGCGCAAAGACCGCATAGGGCGCGATCATCAGCACGATTTCGACGATTTTGATGATTACATCGGTCATCGCGTCGAAGAACTGGATCACGATGGTGGCTTTTTCTCGTTTGATGAGTGTCAATGCGATTCCGACCAGAAGCGAGGCAAAGACCACCTGCAGCATGTTGCCTTGGGCGATGGCGTTGAACGGATTTTTCGGGACGATGTTGAGAACCGTGTCCCAGATGTCCGGTGCATGGGCGGCGTCGATTTTGGCCTTGGCTTGGTCACCGAACTGAGCCACGAATCCGTCGCGGGTTTCTTCGCTGACAAAATTGCCTGGCTTGACGATGTTGGCAAAGAGCAAGCCGACGGTAATGGCAATGGCGGTGGTGACGAGGTAGATCCCAATCGTCTTGCCTCCGATCCGGCTGAGTTTGGACAGGTCGTTCAAACTCGACGCCCCGACGATCAAACTGAAGACCACAATCGGTACCGCGATGAACCGGAGTCCTCGCATAAAGAGTTCGCCAATGAAATTATTGAAATTTCCAACAAACCGGGCGGCGCGGGCACCGATCGAGGCGTCGGCGTTGGCTTCAACATCCGAAGTTCCCGCCATCCATGCCGCGGGATCATTTATCCCCATCGAGTTCCAGGTCGAGGCGTCCCACATGGTGTTGATTGCCAGACCAACGACGATCCCGAGGATCAGTCCGATGAGGATTTTCCAGTGCAATGCCATTGTGCGTTGTTTGCTCACAGTCCATCTCCGTTGGGTTCCAACATCCACCATACCGCATTGAATCCCGTCAAGCCAGCGGAGAAGCATGTCCGAATCAATCAAGGTATAGAATCTTCAATGCCAAGAAAGCAGACCAACCGATCCAGCCGTTCTCGGTTCGCCGCCTATATTGAGCGTCGCAGAAGCCAAAGGCATACCCAAGAAGTCCACGAATCGGTCGATGACACCCTCCAAAAAGCCCGTGACACCCGCTCCAAACGCACCGCAATGGGGCTCCTTGCCCAATTCTGGAAACTGCTTGATGGCTTTCAACTGACGATTGTTGCCTCGCTGGCGACGCTTTCGATGGCGGTGGTGCTGGGCTTGGCGATGCCGATGAGCATGAAGGTTGCCATCGACTACATCATCACCGATACGCCAGGGCCGACCGGGCTTCCTGAGTTTCTTGGTATCTACGATGATTCGCGGAGTGACCGGGTTGGATTGATCTGGATGCTCGGGGCTGCGATGCTTGGAATTACAATGGCTTCGATTGTCTTTGGGATGTGGGGACGCTGGCAATGCACGCGGATCACCAAGCGCGTTCAGGTGGCGTTGCGGCGGCGGGTGTTCAACCACGCCTCACATTTGCCATTGCACCGCATTCATCACCTCAAATCCGGAGGCATGTCGTCGATTCTCCGTGAAGATGCTGGGGGCGTTGGTGATTTGATCTTTTCACTCATCTACAACCCTTGGCGAGCGATTGTTCAGTTCCTTGGCACGCTCATCGTCCTTGTCTGGATTGATTGGCGGCTCGTCATCGGGGCCCTCATGATGCTCCCGGTAATCTGGGTGAGTCATCGGACATGGATTCAGCGCATCCGTCCAATGTACAGAGACATCCGCTCGCGTCGTCAGGGGATTGACGCGATGAGTGCTGAATCCTTTGCGGGGATGCGGGTGGTGCGTGCGTTCAATCGTCGCCAGGCCGAGGCCGCCCGGTTTACGACCGAAGGGCATTTGCTTGTTCGCCAAGAGTTGTACACATGGTGGTGGGCGCGGATCATCGAGATTGTTTGGCAGGTG
>JALSHW010000227.1 GCA_026982035.1 Phycisphaerales bacterium
TGTCGTTGATGAGCATTACATGGGGGCCGTCGGCGGGATTATCGAAAAATACCGCAAGAGTCCTCGATTGCTCGAAACAGAAATGGCGATGCCTTGGGGGAAGTTTGCACTGTGGGGTCAGGTCAAACTCGGAGATCGGATTACCAATCCAGAGCAAGCCCGGGCGTTGGGGTTGATCGCTCGTGATGGTGTCGCTGCGATGAGCCAAGGGGAGATCGGCCAGGCGATTGTCAAAGCGTTGGCACCTGAGAAGGTGAGCAAGCGACAACCCCAAGCCATTACGATTGAGGATTTGGCATCGTACCGGCCGGTGGTGCAAGAGCCGATCGAGATTGAACTTAACGGGATGCGGTTGATCGGGATGCCGCCGCCTTCGAGTGGTGGGGTGACGATGTTCGAGGCCTTGAAAATTATGGAAGCGGGGGAGTATGTGTTTTCAAACAATGAACGGAGCAACTGGAGCGTGGTGTTGATGATCGAATCACTCAAGCACGCCTTTGCCGATCGGTCGAAGTATCTGGCCGACCCGGCCTTTGCTGAGGTGCCGGTGGATATGTTGCTTGATCCGGAGAATATCGAGCGATTGGGCAATTCGATTGACGGGAAACGCTACGAGCCCGATCACTACGGCACCCACGATGCGTTGCCCGACGATGATGGAACCAGCCATGTGAGCGTGATCGATTCGTTTGGTGGTGGGGTGGCGATGACCGAAACGATTAATTTTGCCTTTGGTTCACGGGTCGGGGTCGAAGAGTTTGGATTTGTACTCAATAATCAGATGGACGACTTTACGCATCCAAAGAAGAAAACCAATGGGTTTGATTTGGTGCAGTCTTTGCGGAATCTTCCTGAGGTGGGCAAGCGTCCGTTGTCGAGTATGTCGCCGACGATTGTGCTGGATGAGAACGGGGATATTTTTGCGATTGCTGGGGCATCGGGCGGGCCTCGGATTATCACTTCGACGATGCAGGTGTTGCTCAATGTGATGGGTGGGATGGAAGCGGGGGCGGCGGTGGCTCGTCCTCGTTTGCATCATCAGTGGTTGCCGTATGAAACGCTGGTTGAGGAGGGGTTTGATGTGCGGATTCTCAATGTGCTCAATGATGGGATGCGTGGGTATGGGCAGATTATCCGAGAGGAGACCGCGGTGGTGGGGAATGTGCAGTTGATTGTTCGTGATGTGGATGCTGACGGACACTTTGGGGGGTGGCAGGCGGCGAGTGATCCGCGCAAGGGTGGGCGACCCAGCGGGATTGATTGAGTTTGTTTGATTCTTTTTTCTTCAAATCTATTTCGAGCGGGTTTGGGAGGTCGGTGGCCTTTGGAGGTCGCTCTTGGTGATCGGCGTGACATGGCTGTGACCGATGGGTGACACTGGTGTGACACATTGATTGTTTGGGTTTGGTGTGACATTCTTGTGACGACCTTGGGTTCAATGGGTTGGTATCTCTATGCGTGGAGCGGTTGGCGATGATGCCGATCCAAACCATTCAAGGAGAACCATATGAACCGTACAGCAACCGTTTTGGCTTTG
>JALSHW010000228.1 GCA_026982035.1 Phycisphaerales bacterium
CTGCGAACAAGTAGACGAATCATCCTCCGCCCCCTTCTTCAGCCTCGGCGCTCGCCGGGGCTTTTTCTCCGGCATCAGCGTTTGATGCAATCCGCTTCGCCTTCTTGCCGGTGAACTCCTCCCATCGTTGGACAATCACATCGCAGTACGCCGGGTCGATCTCCATGAGGTAGGCGTGCCGATCCGTCTGCTCGCAGGCGATGAGGGTTGAGCCGGAGCCGCCGAAGAGGTCGAGGATGTTTTCGCCGGGGCGGGATGAATACTGGACCGATCGCACCGCCAACTCGACGGGCTTCTCGGTCAGATGCACCATGCTTTGCGGGTTGACCTTCTTGACATGCCAGAGGTCTTTGGCGTTGGTCGGGCCGAAGAACTTGTGCCCGGCCCCTTCACGCCAGCCGTAGAAGCAAATCTCGAACGCGCCCATGAAGTCCTTCCGGGTGAGCACCGGATGCTGCTTGTCCCAGACGATCCCCTGGCTGAAATACAGTTCGCACGCCTTGAGCGGAGCCGGATAGTTGCCAAGATTGGCGTAGCCGCCCCAAATGTAGAACGACCCGCCGGGCTTGAGCACACGGGCGATGTTGCCGAACCACTCCAGCAATATCGTGTCGAACGCTTCGTCCGTCATGAAGTCGTTTTCGAGCGGGCGATCCTTGGCCCGCATCTTGGCGTGCGTCGCCTTGGACTTTTCAGGATGCCGAGCGAGGTCGAACTTCTGGTGGTGCTTGGCGGTCTTGGAACTGGGCGACGGAGCAAACGACGAGTTACCCGCAGCGATCGCGTTGTTCGATCGCGGCTCAACCTTCACATTGTACGGCGGGTCGGTGTTTACCATGTCGATGGTGTTGCCATCGAGCAACCGGTCCAGATCGTCGGCACTCGACGAATCGCCACACAGCAGCCGATGATTCCCCAGCACCCACAGATCGCCGGGCTGGGTAATCGGATCATCCGGGGGCTCAGGCACATCATCAGGATCGGTCAACCCTGCTGCAACGCCCTCCTCGCCCGCCATGAGCCGAGCCAGATCGTCGGCATCAAACCCAAGCAACGACCAATCAACCCCCGCTTCCTGCAACTCGGCGATCTCGATGGGCAGCAGCTCCATATCCCATGTGGCCAACTCGCCAGTCTTATTGTCGGCGATCCGATACGCTCGAATCTGCTCCGGCGTTAGATCAGTCGCCACATGCACCGGCACCCGCTTGAGCTCAAGCATCTGGGCAGCCTTGAACCGAGTGTGCCCGCAAACGATGATGCCATCTTCATCGACCACGATCGGCTGGCGAAACCCGAACTGCCGAATCGATTCAGCAACGGCTTCGACTGCGTCGTCGTTGAGGCGAGGATTCTTTTCGTAAGGGGTGATTTCATCAATGTTCTTCTGGACAACTTTCATGGCGTGTGCCTCCGTGCTTTGGGTGAGTGAATCAAGGCCAACCGTGGCCTCGGAATTGGTGTGTTGGTTGGTTCGCTATCCGCCCCGACGGCGTACCTCGTTGGGCCGTGTGGCGAGAGGGTGGGGATTCCGAGCGGGTTTGTGCGACTCCGGCAAGGAACGCCATACGGGCGATCCTCGTGGCCCAATGGCGAAGTCTGCAAAGCGTTCATTCTGCACCACCCCGATCTTCGATCGAGTGGGTATTCATGTATCGAACGATCTCCCGGCACAGCCCGACGAACTCGATATTGGTCCTCGAGCCCTTGGCCCGATTCACATCCTTGTGAAGCACCTGCGTGTTCTCGATGACATGCTCGCCGCCACAGCGGATGGGCACGATGTGGTCGAGGGAAGCTGTTTCTGGAGTCAACTCTCGCCCTGTCAAAGCACAGCGATATTCCTGCGTTGCGAGCAAATTCAGCACATTCCCCGTCGTGACTTTGGTGCCGATCACCCCCGCTTGCTCTTGGGGACATACCTCCTCGGCTGGATAACCCGTCCTTTTGCCCATCGGTGCCATGTGCTCTTTGATGCCTGGCTTTGGCGGTGAGTGAGCAACCCGATCTCCATCCGTACCCACACAGCCCATGTTGGGCGTGGGCGTGATCGGGTTCGTTCCTTGGGTGGTTTCTGGCTCAACCGAATCCGCCATCCCACCACCATGCTGTGGGATACGCGAGACCAAGGATCGGCCAGCATCCGCCCGTTGCGGACATCCGCTCCGAGACTTGAGACCAGTTGCCCCGCCGCTTTCTGCCATGTTGTTTTTATTGCGTCCATGCATGTATTTCCTCCTGCTGAGTCTGTTCCAAAAGCGGACAGGACA
>JALSHW010000229.1 GCA_026982035.1 Phycisphaerales bacterium
ACGATGTCGGTGACGGATGCGGCGCAGGCGGCTCGGGATGCTGGGTACATGACGACGGCGGCGAACTTTCGTACGATTGTGAATCAGGCGTTGATTCGTGAGACGAAGGCGTTTAAGAAGGTTTCTCGTGGTCAGTACACGGCGAAGTGATCTTTGATATTTTGCATTGAATGAGGCCCGTCTTTTGGCGGGTTTTTATTTGGACTGATGCCTTGCTACCGGAGAGTGGTGGGCGAGGGCTCATATTTATCCCTTTTATCTGAATCGTCTTGTGTCTTACGGAGCGTTGTGGTACATTTGTGTCATGTACAAAACTATTTTACGCTGTTGCGATCGTTACACTGGGATTATTCGTCGCGTGGCAGGGTTTGTGTCTATTGGGATGATTACAGTGGTTGTCTACGGGGGAGACGGGTCTCTCTGTTCGGAGTTGTACATCACGCCGGACGATGCGTTGGATATCGCTCTTGATGATGTGGGCACCGCGTATGTTGCCTGCGGAGGGGCGGGGCTTCAGATTCTTGATTTGACTGATCCGGAGAATCCTGTATTGCTTGGGGAGTATCCGACGAGCAATGGGACAATGAGTGTGGATGTTGTTGGGGCTGTGGCGTATATCGCTGATGGACACAATGGACTGCGGTGCCTTGATGTGAGTGATCCGACATCACCGGTATTGCTTGGTACTTATGACCCTCCCGGTTTTGTTGATGGGGTGGTCGTGCGTGATGGGCTTGCGTATATCACAGATGGGTTTATTGATGCTGGCTTGCGGATTGTGGATGTTGCTGATCCGACACAGCCTGTGTTGGTTGGTTCGCTGGTGACCGATGGGATGGCTATTTCGATGGAGCTCGATGGTTCGTACCTGTACTTGACAGAGGGATCACGCGGATTCAAAGTGATTGATGTAAGCGATCCAACGAGCCCAACTGTTGTGGCATCGCGTCCGAATCGTGGTGGTGGCTGGACCGATTCGATACTGGTACAAGATGGGTATGCGTATGTCTTTGAGAACCACACCCTGGTGATTTATGATTTGGCTGATCCAGTTAATCCGGTAGAAGTCGAACTCTATGAGATGCCCGCCGGGATATACATCAATGATTTCTCTATTGTATTCGGAACTTTATGGATGGCTGAGGGCTTTCCAGGGAAGTTGGTCGGCTATTCGATGTGGACTCCGACGGATATTTCAGAGTTCCCGATTGAGTTTGAACTCTCGGGTATTCCGATTCGAATCTTACTTGGCGAGACTGCACTCTATGTCACACAGTCTGATTTTGGCTTTGCTGATGTACCGCCTGATCAATGGAATGGGATCCCAGGTTTGAACATCATTACCGATTTTTCTGGGTGCCCGGCATGCCATGCGGATTTGACGCTTGATGGGGTGTTGAACTTCTTTGATGTGTCTTTGTTTTTGTCTGAGTTCAGTTGGTCACAACCGGCCGCGGATTTTACGCAGGACGGGGTGTTTGATTTTTTTGATATATCTGCGTTTTTAGTGGCGTTTACTGCCGGGTGCCCTTAGCTTTGGGAGATGGGGACGATGTCGGTTGGGCTTAGGTGGAGGGCGACTTGGTCGCCTGGGTTTGGGGCGATGGTGGTGGGGGCGAAGGGGTTGAGTTGGGCGACTTTGATGGGGGGTGCGCCTTTGAGTTCGATGATGTGTTGGGCGGTTTCGCCGAGGTAGGTGGAGTGGAGGAGTTTGGCGGGGAGGGTGTTTGGGGTGCCTGGTTTTTGGAGGGTGATGGCTTCTGGGCGGATGGAGATGAGGGTGTTTCCTGAGTGGTCTTGGTCGAGTTGTGCGTTGAAGGAGCCGGCTTCGATGGTGAGGGTGGTGTTTTTGGCTGTGCCTGAGGCTTGTGTGTTGATGAGGTTTGTTTCGCCTAGGAATTCTGCGACGAACTGGGATTGTGGTTTTCGGTAGAGGTTTACGGGGGTGCCGAGTTGCATGATTTGGCCGTCTTTTAATAAAGCGACTTTATCGGCCATGGAGAGGGCTTCTTTTTGGTCGTGTGTGACATAGACGGTGGTGATGCCTGAGGATTTGCAGATGTCGCGGATTTGGTGTCGGAGGTCGTTTCGGAGTTTTGCGTCGAGGTTTGAGAGGGGTTCATCGAGGAGGAGGACGGCGGGTTTGATGACGATGGCTCTTGCGAGGGCGACGCGTTGTTGTTGTCCGCCTGAGAGTTCGGTGGGTTTGCGGTGTGCGTACTCGGCCATTTGTACGGCTTGGAGTGCTTGGGTGACGAGTTTG
>JALSHW010000230.1 GCA_026982035.1 Phycisphaerales bacterium
CGACCTGCCCGGCGTGATCCACGAAGTCGATGATGAGGCCAAGGTTTTCAACGCCTTCGTTTTTGGCGGCGGCGCGGATGAGTTGTTCGATGAACTTACCCATATTGGAAAGAGTGTTGCGGTCTGGTTGTGGTTGGTCGGGATGGCCTTGGGTGTAGCAGATGCGAACTGAGGCGTCGGTGCTGCAAACGGCGATGTTGAGGATGCAACCGCGACTGACAAGATCGCCGCCGTCGGGGTGGGAGACGCCTGAGAGTGCGTCGTTGATAAGGTCTTTGGTAAGGGGCATCGTGAAAACCTTTGGAGTGGATTTGCTTGAAATACAGGCGTTTTAGACGAGACAATCGGCGTAAACCGAACCGATGGAATCATAGACCGTTGAAGATTTCAACGATGGTGCAATATGGGGAACCATGCCGCGTTTGGCTGGTCGATAGGATGTACAAAGACACCGCCGGGCGTGATGCTCGGCCTTGATGGGAGACCTTTGACTTATGAACACCTCGTACACAAAACGGTTTGGAATTACAATGATGATCGCAGTACTGGCCAGTGCGGCTGGGAGTGCCGTTGCTGTTGAACCGAACTCAGAAAATGCCAATGTGCTGGGCGGGCCTGCGGTTGTTGACGCCTCTGGACCCGACAGCGGAGACACCATGAGCGGCTCAAAAGGCAAGGTCCGGGCAACTGGTGACCTGCCGTTTCGGGCATACATGGGCGCGATTCGTGGACTGGCCAAAGCGGCTCAAAATAATCCTGAACTCGCGCTGACCGATGAACAAAAAGAAGAACTCAAGGCCATCGGAAAAGCCCACAAAGAAAAAATGAAAGCGTTCATGGAAGAACACAAAGAAGAAATTGCCGAGCTTCGAGGCAAGCGGGGCGAACATGGTAAACGAGGACAAAAAGGACAGCGAGGCAAGAAGGCCGATCAAGGCGATACCCAGCAATCCGAGTCCGACGCACGAAGCGGGCAGCAACGCCAAGGTGCTGGTGAACATACAGAACGCGGAGAGATGGGAGATCGTCCATCGCCCGAACTCCGCCAGAAGATGCGCGAGAGGATGGCCGAGTTGATGGCGACGGCCCCGTCGGATCAAGAAGCCAAGAAACAACTCTGGGCGGTATTGACCCCAGCACAACAAGATGCGGTCAAAGAGAACATCAAAACAATGCGTGCCAAACGACAAACAAAGGCCAAGGAACGAATACGCCCCAGTGGTCAACTTGAAAATGAAAACAAAGCCAAACAGAAAGAAAAACGACCAGGACAAAAAGGTCTTCGGCGAGCAAAGCAAACTGAATCAAACGGCGACGATTGATTCCACAATCCACACCATCCTGATTCCTTCAGGCAAGCAGTGAGCGGAAACGCTCGCTGCTTGATTTTTTGAAGAAGGGACTGGGGACTGGCCACTTGCCACTGGGGAAGAAAAAAAATTGACCGCAGAGGACACGGAGATCGCAGAGGAAGATTGGATTTATGGGTGCCACTGCTCGCATTCTTATGCGCAGCAGTGTCTTGAAAATTTAACAATTCAGTATAATTCAAAAGACACTACTGCGCCGAAGACGGCGAGTAGTGGCACCCGGAGAACCCCACCTGCATGGCACCCGGCTGACGATTCACACTCTTGCCGGTAGAACGGGCTTCCAACCCGTTCTACCAGATTTTAGCCCAATGTAGACATGTCGAGCGTGACGGGAACGAAGGTTCGTTGGACGCGGTTTTGGAACTCTTCAGGGAATTTTTCCATGATGGTTCGGGTCGCCCAAGCGTTGCCGTCGGCCAAACCACAAATGGTGGTGCCTGGCATGGAACCCATGGAGTTTGCGATTTCGAGGGCCAGATCAAGGTCTTTGGATTTCGCGTCGCCGGCTTCGATGCGGGTCATGATTTGATACAACCAGCCGGAACCTTCTCTACACGGCGTACACTGGCCACAAGATTCGTGCTTGAAAAAACGGGTGATGTTTCGGCAAACCGAAACCATGTCGGTGTCCTCATCAAACACCGTCGGCCCTGAGGTGCCCAGCCCAAGGACCCCGTGTTGTTTGCCGATGTCAAAGTCGAGGCAGGCCTCGTATTGATCCGTCCCGAGGATGCCCATGGACACACCGCCCGGGATGGCGGCTTTGTATTTTTTGCCGCCTTTGATCCCGCCGCAGTAGTCTTCGATGAGCGTGCGCAAGGGGACACCGAGTTCGAGTTCGTAGCATCCGGGTTTTCGACATGGCCTGAGACGC
>JALSHW010000231.1 GCA_026982035.1 Phycisphaerales bacterium
TGTCATGGCTCAAGATTGGTGATCGGGCTGCCGGCGCGATCAAATCCGGCGGCACCACCCGCCGGGCCGCCAAAATGGTGTGCCTTGATATGGATCACCCGGACATCAGCGAGTTCGTTAACTGGAAGGTCCGCGAAGAGATCAAAGTCGCGGCCATGGTCGAAGGGCTCAAAGTCATTCAGAACAACAAGACATCCGAAGCCGACACAGAAACAGTCGGCCAGACCGCCGAACGGCTGGGTTTGAAACTCGATTACGATTTTAATGGCGAGGCCTACGCGACGGTTGCTGGCCAGAACTCCAATAACTCGGTGCGGATTCCTGATGCGTTCTTTGATGCCGTCGATGCAGGTGGCAAGTGGGAAACCAAGTACCGCACGACCGGGGAGGTGGCCAATACCGTCGATGCCGGTGAGTTGTGGAATGATGTGGCCTACGCCGCGTGGCGGTGTGCCGATCCGGGCGTGCAATACGACACCACCATCAACGCGTGGCACACCTGCCCGGCTGCTGGGCGGATCAACGCATCGAATCCGTGCAGCGAATACATGTTCCTCGACAACACGGCGTGCAACTTGGCCTCGCTCAATGTCCTCAAGTTCTATAACAGCGAGACGCGTGAGTTTGATATTGAGGGCTTTGAGCATGGGGTCGATCTGTGGACGGTTGTGCTTGAAATCTCGGTGTTGATGGCGGCGTTCCCGTCCAAGGAAATCGCCGAACTGAGCTACAACTACCGGACGATTGGGCTTGGTTATGCCAATCTCGGCGCGATGTTGATGCAAGCGGGTGTTCCTTATGATTCTGATTCGGGCAACGCGATCTGTGGGTGCCTCAGCGCAATCATGACCGGGCGTTCGTACAGAATGTCGGCGATGATGGCCGGCGAACACGGCGCATTCCCCGGCTACGAGCCCGAACGCGAGAGCATGCTCCGCGTGATCCGCAACCACCGCCGGGCCGCGATGGGCGTGGCCCGTGACAGTGGGGAGTATGAAAACCTTCGCGTCGCACCCGTGCCCATCGACCACGACCTCATCCGCGATCACGGCGTCCCCCTTGGCAACGCAATGGATTTACTCCATCACGCCACGACGGCATGGGACGATGCTCTGGATATGGGCGAGTTGTATGGGTATCGCAACGCACAAACCACCGTCATCGCACCGACCGGCACGATCGGATTGTTGATGGATTGTGATACGACGGGCGTTGAACCGGACTTTGCGTTGGTCAAGTTTAAGAAACTCGCTGGGGGCGGATACTTTAAGATTGCCAATGCGTCGATTGACCCGGCCCTTGAGGCGTTGGGCTATGACGAGGAGCAACGCCGGGAGATGATTCAGTACATTCTCGGCACGCTGAATCTGCATGTGCCGATGCCAAAGGATATTGAAGACAGCGTCGGCGTTTCACTGGCGGCGTGGCTCATCGAGCAAGGCATGAACGATGATGATCTCCAGAAGATCACCGATCAACTTCCAGGAGTCTTTGAGATTGGATTTGCCTTTAGTCCATGGGCAATGGGCGATGAAGCTCTTGTACGCATCGGCGCAGATCCTGAACACGCCAAGAATGATCCGGGGTTCAATGCCTTGCGATTCCTTGGGTTGTCTGTTTCTCAGGTGGCTCAGCTCAACGCGTTGGTGTGTGGAACCCAAACTATTGAAGGGGCTCCTCATCTCAAAGATGAACACCTCGCCGTCTTTGATTGTGCGAGTACTTGTGGCAACATTGGGACGCGGTTGATTTCCGCTGGCGGTCATATTCGCATGATGGGTGCCGCCCAGCCGTTTATCTCTGGTGCGATCTCCAAGACCATCAACCTCCCGCATGAGGCGACCCTCGATGACATCAAAGACGCTTACCGTCAAAGTTGGGAGCTTGGTCTCAAGGCCAACGCCCTCTACCGCGACGGCTGCAAACTCAGCCAACCGCTCAACTCCAAGAGTGACACCGATACCGAACTCGCCGACGACACCATCGTTGACGAACTCGATCACGCGGCCGCCCTCGACGAGGTTGCCAGCGATGTCGCGGTGCTTGCCGATGCTGCGGGTGATGAGAATGTCCGCATCGTCATCCAAAAAGAAGTCGAGATTGTGCATCGCCCGATGCGTCGTCGGCTGCCCGAAACCCGCCACTCATTGACCCACAAGTTCAATGTTGCCGGCCACGAAGGGTATTTGACCGTCGGCTGCTACGAAGATGGCATGCCAGGCGAACTCT
>JALSHW010000232.1 GCA_026982035.1 Phycisphaerales bacterium
CTTTGGGGGGTCATAGTTGTCATGGTCAGCGCAACCTCCGTGTTGGCTGGCAACACATCGCCACATGGCGAGAACCGTCATAAGTCGATATGTCGCCCCGGCTTGGTCTGGGCTCCGCCCGCCGGTTGGGGTGATTGTATCGCATTTTTGGGGGGTATGCACGCCTTGGATAGGGGAAATTGATGGAATAATCGGGTGGATTGATATTCCCTTTGGGTGCCCCGTTGGTGGATTCTTTTCCACCTGCGGCCTGGGTGGTCCAAAGGCCCGCAGGTGGCAAGGCCCACCAGCGGGGCACCCTTGGTACATGTGTGGTTACTTGAGTTGCCTATTCAACGATTTCTTCTTACACTCAAGCCACCCCATTCACGAGGAACCTCAGCATGTCAAACCCATCCGACCGCACTTATACCGAAACCCACGAATGGCTCAAAGTGGATGGCGATGTCCTGACCATCGGGCTGACCACCTATGCGGTCGATCAGCTCACCGATGTCACCTTCGCCGAGATGCAGCCGGTGGGCACGGAAGTGGCTCCTGGGGACTCGGTTGGCGAGGTTGAATCGGTCAAAACCTCGTCGGATGTGTATTCGCCGGTTGAGGGTGAGATTATTGAAATCAACGAATCGCTTGAATCCAATCCTGAGACCATCAACGCTGACCCCTTTGGTGATGGTTGGTTGGTCAAGATCAAGATCGCCGATCGGGGTACTCTCGACGACGCAATAGATGCCCAGGCGTATTCGGCGACGATTGCATGAATGATCGCAACTCGAAGGGTTGAGCCCCCAATACTCCATCATGACCCCCCATATCCGATGCGTTGATGTCAAGAAGGATTACCCGGCTGGGGATACGCCTGTCCATGCGCTGCGGGGGGTCAATCTTGAGATTGCCGATTCGGGGTTTTATGCGGTGATGGGGCGGTCGGGGTCTGGAAAGTCCACGCTGTTGCATATTCTGGCGGCGATGGATCCGCCGAGTTCTGGGGAGGTGACGGTTTCTGGGCAGCGGGTCGATCAGTTGACTGAACGGCAGGCGACGCAGTTCCGTCGGACATCGATTGGGATTATCTTCCAGGCCTTCAATTTGATTCCGACCATGACGGCGTTGGAGAACACGCTTTTGCCTGGGTTGTTGGCGGGGGATTCGACGGGGATGCTCAGAACCCGGGCGTTGGAACTTCTTGATCGGCTTGGGCTGGCTGATCGCATGACGCACCGTCCCCAGGCGCTTTCTGGAGGCGAGCAGCAGCGGGTGGCGATTGCTCGGGCGTTGTTGTATAAGCCGCCTGTGGTGTTTGCTGATGAGCCGACGGGAAATCTGGATTCGGCGTCGAGTGCGTTGGTCTGGGAGGTTCTGCGCGATCTTGCCCATGAACAGGAAGTGACGGTGTTGATGGTGACCCATGAACCCGAAGCGGCGAGTTATTGCAAACGGGTGTTTGTGATGGCCGATGGGTTGGTCAAGGGCGTACTTGAAGCCGAGGAATCTGGGGAAGGGGGGTTCGATGCAGGCACTCTGGCGACTCGCACGCAGCATCTGCTTGGGCAGACCGAATAGATTGATTTTATTGTCGGCGGCCCTGTGTATGTCGGTGGTGTTGATTACTGCCGTGGCGTGTGTGATGGGCTCGATCAATGCGTCGTTTACCCAGCAGATCAACACGCAGGTTGGCTTGGCTGAGGTCCGGGTCGTGGCGATCAAGGGCTCGACGATGCCTGCATCGGTTGCTGATTCGGTGAGCAAGTGGGAGGGTGTTCATTCGGTTCTTCCCCGGCTCCAGCAGACCCAATCGTTGATGGTGACACTCCCGACGGCGATGCCTTTGGATACGGAGAATCCACTTGGTGAATACTCGGTGGTGAATCATTCGTATTTGACCAGTGTTTTTGTCAATGGGATTGATCCTGTTTCGGAGTTTGAAGCGCGACCTGTGGTTCTTCTCCAAGGTCGATACCCGCAGGCCGATCATGAAATTCTGATTGATGCCCGTGTTGCCCAACGGCTGAGTTGGAAGTTGGTAAGTACACAAGACACGCTCAGTGGGTCACAGGTTTTTGAAGACCCCATTGGATACTTGCAATACCCTGAGCCATTTCTGGGTCAGCGTACCCGCACCTCCGATCAAGCCAAGGCCCTCAATCGAGGTGTGGGGATTCGTATTGGTGATGCGGTGGAGTTTGCTCGGTTGCTTCGTTCCAATGTGCCGCTCACGGTC
>JALSHW010000233.1 GCA_026982035.1 Phycisphaerales bacterium
TGATGGATCGGTGGATGCTTTGGTATGGAGTGATTGGTGCTTTTGGAATTGCTTCGGTGGTGGGGACTGTTCGGATGGTTGGTGGTTTGAAGCGGGTTGGGGGGGTGGTGCCGATTGGGTTTGGGTTGATTGGATTGGTTGGTGTTGGGTTGTTGGGGTTTGATCAGTGGGTGATGGATCATGAGCGGGGGGTGGTTGTGGTGCTTCCTGGGGTTGGGTTGTATTCTGGGCCTGGGGTTGGGGTGTATCAGGAGGTGTATGACGGGGCGTTGGGGGTTGGGACTGAGGGGGAGGTGCTTGAGGTGCGTGATGGGTGGGCGCGGGTGCGGCTTGGGAATGGGGATGAGGGGTGGGCGGAGATGGGGTCGTTTGTGTTTGTGGGGGAGGAGGGGGTGGATAGTTGATCGTGGGCTCGGTGATAGTCGGGTGGTGATGGACTTTGGGTGGTCTTGGTTGCCTTTGGTCAAGTTTGGTAGTCGAGGTGTTTCATTCCGGCGTGGGCTTGGGCTTCTTGGGCGGATTGGTAGATCGGGTGTGATGGGGTGCTTGGGTGGGCCACGGGTGAGTATGTGGCTGCGGCGGAGTGAAGTCGGGGGGATCAGGAGACCAGATTTTGGCAGAGGCGGATCATGTTTTTGGATTGTTCTGATCGGCTGAGTTTGGTGATTTCATCGGGGTTGGGAAGTGGGAAGGATTGTTTGCCATTGAGGAGTTTTTGGAGGGTTTGTTGTGCTTGTTGGGGTGTGTGGCCGAGGTTGATGCCTCGCCGAGTGCGGTTGAGGATGTGGGTCATTGGGCCTTGGTGGCCGGTCAGGAGGATGGGCGGACCTGCGGAGATGTATTCGAAGAGTTTGTTGGTCAGGACACCGGCGTGGGGGTCTTTCCATTCAAATGCCAGGAGTGCGTGGGCGTTGCGTTGGATATTGAGGGCTTGGTCGTGGGAGACTTCGCCGAGGAGATTGAGGGCGTCGAGCACCCCGGCTTGCTCGGCGTACTTTGTCCAACAGGCCGATGAGGCGCCGGCGATGGTGAGGGTGATGTCGATGCCTTGGGCGTGGAGGGTGGCGATGGCTGAGAGGATTGGTTTGGGGTCTTGGTATTTGGCGTAGAGTTGGCCTGTGTAGGCGAGTTTGATGGGGGATGTTGGATCAAGATTTGGGGTGGAGGTGGTTGGTCGCCAGGGCTCGCCGAAGCCGTTGTAGATGACTTTCACTGGTGCGACTGAATGGGCTGAGAGCCATTGGGCGAGGGGGTCGCTGACGGTGGTGAGGGCGTCGGCGTGTGTGAGGACTTGATTTTCGAGCCGTCGTTCTTGGCGTGTGAATGGGAAGAGGCCTTTGAAGGCGTGGTTGGCGGTCCAGAGATCGCGGAAGTCGGCGACCCAGGACTTGGCGATGCCTGATTTTTTGAGATTCATGGCGACCAGGTGGGCGGTGTATGGGCCTCCGGAACTGAGGACGACATCCCAGTATGGGTCTGTGGAGTTGGTTGTGGAGTTGGCTGTGGAGTTGGTTTTTGCTGCGGAACGATTGGCCCACTGGGTTGCGGGATTGACCCAATAGCCGGTGAGATCAGGCATTCGCACCGATGAATAGATGCCTGTGCGGGTGCGGATATTGGCGATGGATTTGCTTAGAAATGATTGGCTGGAGGATGGGGCTTTGGCGGGGGCGTCTATTTTTTGTGCGCTGCGGAGTCGTTTGAGGGGTTTGGGAACCGCAAAGTCGATTTCGTGAATGTCGGCGTCGAGCGTGTCGGTCCAGGACTCGATCTGGTCGGGGTGCTTGGTGGTGGTGAGGACGGTGGTGTGTATCCCAGCTTGGACGGCTTGGTGGGCAAAGGACCAGACCCGGACCGATGCGGCCCCGCGTTGGGGGGGGAAGTAGGGTGAGACAAGAAGGAGGCGCATCTGCACTGAGTCTAGGGCCGGGTCTGGGGCCGGTGTGGGTGGAATTGGGGAGTGGATTGGGGACGGGTTGACCTAGTATGTTGTCGATGACTGACGGTGGTGAACAGATTGATTGCAACGGTGTTTTTGAGCAGAGGCCTCGGGTGGTGATGCTGCTTGCCAATCCGTATACACACGATACGCGGGTCCACAAGCAGGCCCAGTCGTTGATTGGATGGGGGCTTGAGGTTCATGTTGTGTGCATTGCCAAGCCACAGTTGCCGGCGTATGAGATCAAAGATGGCGTGCATGTGCATCGG
>JALSHW010000234.1 GCA_026982035.1 Phycisphaerales bacterium
AGCCGGTAAAGCCCGCCAAAGGGCATCCGATAAGCAAAAGAGCCGTTGGGTGTCCGTCTGGATAAATGTGCAACTGTTAGGCAATTACTGGGCAATGGCTTCGCGGGCTTGAACGGCGAGTAGGTCGACGCGTTCATTTTCTGGGTGTCCGTCGTGGCCTCGGACCCAGTGGAAGTTGATTTTGTGTTTTTTTCGGAGTTCGTCGAGTTGTTGCCAGAGGTCTACATTTTTGACGGTCTTTTTGGCGGCGGTTTTCCAGCCCCGTTTCTTCCAGCCGTCGAGCCATGTTTCGAGCCCTTTGAGTACATATTGGGAATCGGAATAGAGATCGACAATACTGGATGATTGAAGGTCGGAGAGTCCTTCGATGACGGCTTGGAGTTCCATGCGGTTGTTGGTGGTGTCGGGCTCGCCGCCAGACATTTCGCGGGATTTGCCTGTTCTGGGGTGGACGAGGAGATAGGCCCAGCCGCCTGGGCCTGGGTTGCCTGAGCAGGCGCCGTCGGTGAATAAATTGACCTTGCTCACGGGTGTATCAGTCATTGCGCGGATCATACTCCATTCGCCGGGTCTACGATCGGATATGAGCAACGCATTGTCGACCGCAGCCCGTGTTCATCGCATCCAGATACACCCGACGGTTCATGCCGGCGATCCTCACGCCAGCGAGTTTATCCATCAGGCGGGGCTCTTGGGAACGCATATCCAGCGAGCCAGCAGTGCGCGGATTTACCTCATCGAAGCCGATCTGACTGATGAGCAGCTCGATGCGATTGTGACCCAACTGCTGTGCAATCCGGTGGTTGAGACGGTGACCATTGGCAGCACCGATCCTGATCCTGAGGCAACGCTCGTTGAAGTCCATCCGCTTGCCGGGGTGATGGACCCCCCGGCCCAATCGACGGCCGCGGCGATCAAAGCATTGACAGGGGTCGATGCGGTTGTCTCGACAGGGTATCGGTATGAAATCTTCGGTCTCTCTGATGACCAGGCCAAGGAAATCGCTGGACGAGTCTTGGCCAACCCGGTGGTCTCGGCGATCCATACGGAGCCCTATTTCCCCGACGAGATGCCCAAGGGGCACGATCACCAATTTACGCTCTCTCATGTGCCGATCCGTGATCTGGAAGACCATGAACTCGAAACCCTCTCCCGCGATGGGCACCTGTTTCTTGATCTTCACGAGATGCAAGCGATTCGGCATGAGTATCAGGTTCTCGGACGGGAGCCGACGGATATTGAGCTTGAAACCCTCGCCCAGACCTGGAGTGAGCATTGTGTGCACAAGACGCTCAAGGCGACGATCCATTACACCGGGCCTGCTATAGAAGGTATCGACTGGTCGAGCCGCCCGCACCATGAGGTGCATGAAGATGGATCGGTGACGATTCACAATCTGCTCAAGGCCACGGTGGCCGCGGCGACCTTTGAATTGATTGATGAAGGTGTGGATTGGACCCAATCGGTGTTTGTTGATAATGCCGGGATTGTCAAGTTCGATGATGATCATTCGGTGTGCATCAAGGTTGAGACGCACAACCATCCGTCGGCCTTGGAACCCTATGGCGGGGCGGCGACGGGGATCGGTGGGTGTATCCGCGACATTATGGGGACGGGATTGGCCGCCAAACCGATTGCATCGACCGATGTGTTCTGTGTTGCACATCCAGATACCAAAGATATTCCCGATGGTTGTTTGCATCCCAAACGGATCTTGTCGGAAGTCGTTGGCGGGGTTCGGGATTATGGGAATCGGATGGGAATTCCGACGGTCAATGGGGCGGTGTCGTTTGATGATCGGTATATTGGGAACCCGCTGGTGTATGTCGGGTGTATCGGGATTCTGCCATCGCATCTCATCAGCGGCGATGCGCAGCAGAATGATCGGATCATTGCTTTGGGTGGCCGGACTGGGCGTGATGGGATTCATGGGGCGACTTTTTCGAGTGCCGAGTTGACTGATACACACGCCGACGAGTTCAGCCATGCGGTGCAGATCGGCAATGCGATTGAGGAGAAGCGGACGCTTGATGCGATTCTCCGGGCTCGTGATGTTGAGGGTGGGCCTTTGTTTACCTCGATTACGGATTGTGGTGCGGGTGGTTTTTCGTCGGCTATTGGGGAGATGGGTGAGCAGATCGGGGCCGATGTGCATCTGGATCGGGCACCACTCAAGTACAAAGGGTTGACTTACGAC
>JALSHW010000235.1 GCA_026982035.1 Phycisphaerales bacterium
CCTTTGCCGACGCTCCTGGGTCGGTGTTTGCCGAGCATTTTCGACAGTTGCGTACCAGCGTGTTGAATGGGATGAGCCAACATGGCCACCACTCATTGGTTGTCATTGGAGCAACGCCTGAATCTGGGGCTTCAACGGTCATTACCAACCTTGCTCAGGCGTGTGTTTCGACTGGTCTCAAAACATTGATTATTGATTCGAACTTCCGTCGTCCGAGTATTCATAAGTTGCTCAATCTTGGTGATGGTCCTGGGCTTGGGGATGTTGTTGCGGGTGATTCATCGCTTGAGTCGTGCATTGTGACGATCGAAGATGGGCCAAGTGTGCTGCCGATTGGGACAACCAAGAATCGTCAGGTTGAACGACTCAGCAGCCAGGCGATGAAGAAATTGTTGCAGGATTTGCGGAACGAGTACGATTTGGTGCTGATTGATGTGGCACCTTCGATTGTTGCTGGTGACGCTGCGATCTTGGCCAACATTGTTGATTCGTCGATGCTGGTTGTGCGTGCGATGAACGAGAAGCGTGGGCAGGTTGCCCGGATGTCTCGCGAGCTCAACGAAAGCAAGGCCGAGTTCTTGGGTGTGCTGGTCAATGCGGTGCGGAGTGCCGCTGGCGGGTACATGCGGAAGAATATCCGGACTTCGTTCAACTACCGGAATACCGAGGAAAACTCAAAGAAGAGTAGTCCCAAAGATAACGCAGCATAAACTCAACTCAGATTGCCACTGCGATCGGAAGGATTTCATTTGGCACCCACACCTTCAGAATCATTTTCTGGCCCTAAGCGGGTATTGATCACTGGTGGGGCGGGGTTTATTGGTTCGCATTTGGTGGATTTGCATCTCGGTCAAGGTGATTCGGTGGTGGTCATCGACAACTGCTCGACGGGCTCTGGGACGAACTTGAAGCATCATGGGGATGCGATCGAGTTTGTGGAATCGGATTTGAGCGCGGGGCTCGCCCGGATCGGTCAGGAGAACAGTCGGTTTGATTTGATTTATCATCTGGCGGCGGCTGTGGGGGTTGATCTGGTGCTGGAGGATCCGATTGGGTCGATCCGGACAAACATCATGCAGACCGATGCGCTCCTTGAGTTTGCACTCAAAAATGGTTCCCCCCCCACTTTTATTGCGTCGTCTTCGGAGGTCTATGGCAAACCAGGGGTGAGTGTGTTTTCTGAAGATGATGATGCCATCTATGGGGCGACTTCGGTGACGCGGTGGTCCTATGCCCATACCAAGGCGATTGATGAATACCTCGGGCTTGCCTACGGGCAACAGCACGGGTTGCCTGTGGTGGTGGGACGGTTTTTTAATACGGTTGGGCCTCGGCAGTTGGGGAGCTATGGGATGGTGTTGCCTCGGTTTGTTGAGGCGGCGCTTCTGGGGCGGCCGTTGCGGGTGTTTGGGGATGGGAAACAATCACGGTGTTTTTGCGATGTGCGGGATGTTGTTGGGGTACTGCCTCGATTGCTTGGGTGCCCTGATGCCTATGGACGGGTGATCAACATTGGGTCGGATCGGTCGATTACGATTCTTGAGTTGGCCCAGACGGTGATTGATGTGCTTGGATCAGATTCAGGGATTGAAGGCGTGGAGTATTCCCAGGCGTATCCGGCTGGCTTTGAAGACCTTCGGCATCGCAAGCCCGATCTGACCCGGCTTGGCTCATTGATTGATTTTGAATATGACCATCCACTTGAGCAAACCATCGTCGATATGGCGGCGCAGATTGAATCAAAGAAGACGGCTGAGAACGGGGTGTCGAAGTGAGTTTGAACTTGATTCCATTTGATCTGCCAACTGATCTGTCCAGCCCGCCACCTTTGGTGCAAACTGAAACGAATCAAACGGTGACGAACATGATGAACCCATCTCTGGCGTTGTTGCAGGGGTACATCGGGGTCTTTGTGGTGGCGTTTTTGGCGACGGTGTTGATTACGCCTTTGGTGCGTCGGTTGGCGATTGCCAATGGGATTGTGGATCACCCTGATGAAGCCCGCAAGCAGCACAAGATGCCGATTGCGTATCTTGGTGGGGTGGCGGTGTATGTGGGGATCATGGCGGGGATTGTGTTTTCGTACTTTGCCGACTCGGTTCCTGAGTTTATTCAGTACCACGATATTGGGACTGAGAATCTTGTTGATGGGGTGTTTATTCCGCAGGTGCCGCCTTGGATTGCGTTGG
>JALSHW010000236.1 GCA_026982035.1 Phycisphaerales bacterium
TGCGGGTGTATCCACCGGCGCGGTCTTCAAAGCGGGGAGCGACATTGTCAAAGATGTGTTTGACGATGCGTGGTGCTTTGCGGAGTTCGCCGTAGCGGTTGCGTTCGAGTTCGTCAGAATCCGGGATGTCGAAGAAACCTTCGACGAACTCGCGTTGCTCTTCGATCGACTCGCGTTGTTCTTCGGTGGCACCCTTGGGGATGTGTGCCCATGCGAATGCACGACGATCTTGGCCGAGCATTGAGATCACCAAACGGCGAGAGTGGAGGTCTCCACGCTTTGCCTTTGTGATGATTTTTTCAACGAACGGTTTGAGTGCTTTGGCTTTGGGGATGGTCGTGGTGATTTGACCATGCTCAAAGAGACTTGCCGCCATATTGCGCAACATCGCTTGACGATGTGCAGTGGTGCGGCCCAATTTGAATCCGGCTTTGCGATGACGCATGACTCGGTTCCTTCTTTTCTCTACAACGCGATCACCGCGTCGTTTGTTATATCAACCCATGATCCAGACGGACTCACTGGTTGATGGTGTATCCTTCAGGAAGTTCCATACCGAGATCGAGGTCGATCTCCAGGAGCTTACGCTTGACTTCACGCAACGATGTGCGTCCAAATGAGCGGAGTTTGAGCAGCTCTGGCTCGGTCATGACGACCAACTGAGCAACGGTATCCAAACGGGCCGACTCCAAGCAGTTGCTTGCACGGACCGAAAGATCGAGTTGCTCTGATGGCATGTTGAGCTTGCGGATCAACTCTTCGTCCACGCCTGCAGCAGCGGCGGCGTTCTCAGAAACTCGTTCGTCGCCGAGTTCAAAGTATTGAACGAATGGGTTGAGGTGCTTGCGAAGAATCTTTCCAGATTCGACGAGTGCCATTTCTGGGGTGACGGTGCCGTCGGTCCAGATTTCCATGGTGAGTTTGTCGTAGTTGGTCTTCTGACCAACGCGGGTGTTTTCGACATGGTAGCGAACACGCTGAACAGGGGAGTAGATCGCATCGACCGGGATCAGCCCGATTTCTTGTTCATCATTGCGAAGCTCTTGTTCGGAGACTGGGATATAGCCCCGGCCTTTGTCGATGTGGATTTCCATTTCAAATGGAGCCGCTTCGGTGAGCGTTGCGATGACCAGGTCTTTGTTCACGATGGTGACATTGCTGTCGGCTTCGATGAGGTCGGCGGTGACTTCGCCTGGGCCTTGGGCGGCGAGTTTCATGACCCGTGGGCCTTCGCCGTCGGACTTGACAATGAGATTCTTGATGTTCAGAATGATGTCGGTGGTGTCTTCGAGGACGCCAGGCACCGAGGTAAACTCGTGCTCGGCACCCTTGATTTTGACAGCGGTCACCGAAGCACCTTCGAGCGATGAGAGCAGGATACGACGCAGCGAGTTGCCGATCGTTGTGCCCATGCCGCGTTCAAATGGTTCGACGGTAAAGCGGCCGAAGGTATCGGCTGTAAACTTACTGTCTGAAGTGACTCGTGAGGGCAGTTCAAGCCCGCGCCAGCGTACACGCATGATTCATTTCTCCGCAGCAGGGACATTGAGCGGGCTGACCACTCGTTCCTTGGTTCTTTGGTGGTTCACAGTTGGGCACCCTGCTGCTGTCGGTGCCGTTCTTTCTTACCACAAAAGACTGATACATGAAAACCCGAGAGCGGACTCCGGGGTTCTGAGCCGGTCTGTACTAGACGCGGCGTTTCTTCTTTGGACGGCAGCCATTGTGAGGCACCGGAGTATGGTCTTCAATCGCCGTGACACGAAGCCCGGTCGAGGCGAGCCCCGAAACCGCGTTCTCACGCCCGGCACCGGCACCAGTAATCTTGACCTCGATTTCACTCATGCCCATTTTGCGAACCTTTTGGCCCAGCTGTTCACCAGCACGGGTCGCAGCAAAGGGGGTTGCCTTGCGAGCACCTTTGAAGCCGATGGTTCCAGCCGAGTCCCAGGCGAGTGCTTCGCCATTGGTGTCGGTGATGGTGATGAGGGTGTTGTTGTGGGTCGCTTTGATGTGGGCGATGCCTCGGGTGACACCTTTGCGGACTTTCTTTGCTTTTTTGACTGATTTTGCCATTGATCGATCGCTCCTGACGGTTCCACTTGCGGTTCCCTCGATGAGGGCTGGAACCTTGCGAATGTTTGAACTGAACATGAAACAGGTTGCATCCGCGTGGATGCAACCTGAAACTTACAAATACTATTTAGCCCTTGACGCCCTTCTTGCCTGCGACGGTGCGCTTCTTGCCCTTGCGGGTGCGAGCGTTGCAGCGGGTGCGTTGGCCACGGGTTGGAAGGCCGGCGCGGTGACGGTCCCCTCGGTATGAACGGATCTCGCGGAGGCGGGAGATGTTCTGGTGAACCTGACGACGGAGGGCACCTTCGACGAGGTAGCTGCCATCGACGATCGTGTTGAGTGTTGAAACCTCGGTCTCGGACAACTCGCTTGCACGGGTGTCCGGGTTGATCCCGGCTTCGGCGAGAATGTCACCGGCAAACTTGTTGCCGATGCCATGGATGTACTGCAACGAATAATAGATCTTTTTGCGATCTGGAATGTCTACACCTGCGATACGGGGCACTGGCTTCTCCTGTCATCCCGGGTTGTTCCGGGCAGTGCGCTGCAGACGAGTTCTCCTCGATGCAGCCGGTCGTGAATTTTGTCAATCCCTATTTCAGAGTTTTAATTCTGATCTGTTTCAGCCCTGACGCTGCTTGAAACGGGGGTTCTTTTTGTTGATTACAAAGACTTTGCCCTTACGACGGACAATTTGGCAATCTTTTGAGCGACGCTTGACGCTTGATTGAACTTTCATCTTCTGTCTCCGACGCCACTTGCATGGCGATGGTTGAAACCGGAAACCCGGTTGATTGTACTTTCTATCCAGCCGTGACTGTATCCTGAGATAAAATCACGGGTCACGATGGTAGGCCTGCCAACCCGGTGTGTCGTCCACCGAATCCGCCAAGCCCTTCAAAAAACGCCCTCAATCGTAGGATTGACCGAGTTTGTTCCATTTTTTGAGCCCAAACCGATTCCGAACTGGGCTTTATGAATCTCGCTGGATCGCTCCAGAAGACCATTACGATCTTGATCGACCTTCACCAGCATCTGTATCGCCGAGGAAGCCATCGTAGTTTCTCATGAGCAGGTTGGCTTCGACGCGTTGGAGGAAATCCAGCGCAACGGAGACGACAATAAGCAATCCGGTGCCTCCCAAGAACTGAGAAACGATGAAATCAACTTTGAGCTGGGTATTGACGACCATTGGAAGGACAGCGATGATTGCAAGGCAGGCCGCGCCGACGAAGGTGATTCGTTCCATCACCGCTTCGAGGTATTCAGCGGTCCGAGGCCCTGGTCGGAGCCCGGGAATGAATGAGCCATGATCGCGGAGTTGTTTGGACATTTCTTCAGGATTGAACTGAACGGTAATCCAGAAGTAGCTGAAGAAGTAGACCATCAGGATGTACAGGAATACATAGGGATAGGCACCCATTTGGAAGCTGGTGCTGAGCCACTGGATCACGGTTGGATACCAACCGGTGGATCCTGCGTTCTGGGCTTGATCGGTCAAGGCACTGAAGACCACCGATGGAAAGATCATCAGGGAGGATGCGAAGATGATGGGCATCACGCCGCCGTGGTTAACTTTGAGCGGGAGATAGCTTTTTTGACCGCCAAAGGTTCGTTTGCCTCGGGTGTGCTTGGCCTGCTGAACGGGTATTCGTCGTTGGGCAACGGTCAACAAGACCGATCCTGCGACAACCAGAACGAAGCCAAAGAGCAGAAGAATCAGTGCCATCCAACCCATTTTGTTTGGATCGGCGGCATCGAAGTTTCCAATAACGCTCATCACCGCTCCGGGCATCCCGGTCAGGATACCCGCCATGATGATGAGTGAGACGCCATTGCCGATACCGAAGCGGTCGATCTGTTCGCCGAGCCACATGAGGAAGATGGTGCCTGCGGTGAGGGCTGCGATTCCCATCACCCACCAGAGTGGATTGTTGGCCCACTGGGGATACACCAATCCTGATCGGGTGATGTAGGTCAACCAACCGACGGCCTGGACAAGACAGAGCCCCACTGTTGCATAGCGAGTCCATTCTTGGATTTTGGCGTAGCCGGTGGGGCCTTCTTCTTTGAGTTTTTTGAGTTTCGGGGAGACGGATTGGAAGAGTTGGAAGATGATCGAAGCGGTGATGTAGGGCATGATACCCAGGCCGAAGATGGTCGATTGCCCGAAGGAGCCGCCTGAGAAGATGGCGACATATTGGGAGAGGCGACCAGCAGCCGAGCCCGATGCGGCTTGTTGTTCAAAGAATGAAGTCAGTGCACCCTGGTCAACGCCAGGAACCGGAATCCAGAATCCGATGCGATACACCGCAAGCATCCCGAGGGTAAACAAGATTTTGTTCCGCAACTCGGTAATCCGAAAGACATTGATGATGGTCTTGATGAGCATGTATCGTGAACTCCGTGTGTCTCAGATCAACCGGCAAATATCGTTCTTGGAAATCAGACAATCAAAGACGGGGCCAATCATCCGTGACCGGGGATGGTATTCCCATCGTTCAGCGGTTGATCGACCCCGGCGTGTAAATCAGCCCATGGATATGACCCAAGATTACTTCTTTGGTTTGAGAACCTCGCCACGAGCGAACGCTTCGTCGCGTTTGCGGTGCCATTCTTGTTTCTTGAGCTTCTTGGTGAGATTCTTGGGTGTTTGGTCGTCCGAGTTTCGGTCGATGCCACGGACACGGTCGCGTCGTGTACCGAGTTCGTTGACTTTGCCGCCAGCGTCTTCGATGAGTTTGCGAGCCGGGCCTGTGACGCGGTTTGCGGTGACATCGAGTTTGACCTTGAGCGAATCAACACCATCTGGAAGATCGCCGAGGATTTTGAGGACGCGGGACTCATCGCGGACCAAACCGGCTTTGATGAGTGCCTTTTGATCAACGACGCCACCAGACTTGAAGTCTTCGTGCTCGAGGATCGCAGCGAGGTTGACGATCCAGAAGTTGATCTTGAAATTGGCGTTGGTAAAGCCGAACTTTGGCATGCGGCGGAAGAATGGCATCTGGCCACCCTCAAACTGGGCCATGCGTGAGTTGCCCCGGCGTGAGCCAGCCCCCTTGTGCCCGCGGCCTGAGGTTTTGCCATTGCCCGAACCGACGCCTCGGCCGATACGCTTGCGTTGTTTGTACTTGCCCGCCAATGCGGTGACTTCGTGAATCATCATGACCGGTTACTCCCGGAAGAAGTGCTTATGCACATCTTGTTAGCTTGCATTTTCTGAACTTGGACTACTTGGTGCATCGGAAGCGGGTGCTGCCGGTGCTGATTCTGGGGTTCCTTGAGGTGCACCACGGTCGCCACCACGGTCGCCGCCGCGTCCACCGCCGCGTCCGCCACGACCACCGCCGCGTCCACCTCGACCACGATCTTGCCCGATGGTGTTGACCGGAGCGGCCATTTTTTCGCCTTCGGACTGAACGGGCATGAAGCGTTGACCTCGCTTGACGCGTTCTTCGATGTCGGATGTTTCAATCTCAACACCACGCAACTCAGCGATTTCTTCGCGGGTGCGGAGTTGGCTCAGACCATCGAATACGGCGCGGACCATGTTGATCTTGGAGTTTGATCCGGTGGATTTGGTCAGGCAATCGGTGATGCCTGCCATTTCCAATACCGCCCGAACGGTACCGCCTGCAACGACACCGGTACCGGGTGATGCAGGAACCAAGATGACACGGCTTGCACACGCCTTGCCCACGGTTTCGTGGGGGAGGGTGCTGCCGGTCATTGGGAACTGGACCATGTTGAGCCGAGCGTGCTTTTCAGCTTTCTCGATCGCGGTGGGCACTTCAGGGCTTTTGGCGTAGCCATAGCCGATCTTGCCTTTGCGGTCACCACAGACAACGAGTGCGCCGAAGCTGAAGCGTCGTCCACCCTTGACTGTCGCGGCTGTGCGGAAGATTCCGACGGTATGCGACTCGATTGATTTTGATTCGTCAAGCATTTCTGCCATTGTGGTATCTCTTTTCCGTTCAGAACTTCAGGCCACTCTCACGAGCAGCATCTGCGAAGGCCTTGACCCGGCCATGAAACTTGAATCCGCCACGGTCAAAGACCACGGCCTCAACGCCTACTTTTTGTGCCCGCTCGGCAAGTGCCGAACCGACTGCTTTGGCGGTGGCAACATTGCCGCCTGAGCCCTCGATTTTCACACCCTTGTCACGAGACGATGCACTGGCAAGCGTCACGCCTGCCATGTCGTCGATGACTTGTGCATAGATGTGATTGAGCGAGCGATAGATTGCCAGACGGGGACGCTCAGGAGTACCGATGACCCGTTTGCGGATCCCGATTCTGCGTCGTTTATGCCGAACTGTTTTTGCTTTATTCTTGTTCATATTCAAACCTCACGATCGCGTTGTGCGATCTGTTGCGATCGTATTAGTTGCCGAATGCCTTACCTTGCTTGCGTGCGATGACCTCGTCGAGGTACTTGATGCCCTTGCCGTTGTATGGTTCTGGCTTGCGTTTGGCACGGACCGAAGCGGCAAAGTGCCCAACTGCTTGCTTGTCAGCACCGGTGATGGTGACGAGTTGCTTTTCGGCGGTGACGGTGACGCCTTCTGGGATTGGCATTTCGATCAAATTGGCAAAGCCAATCTTAAGAGCGAGCTTGTTGCCATTGACATTGCCAGTCCAACCGACGCCGACGATGTTGAGTTTCTTTTCATAGCCCTTGGTGACACCGATCATCATGTTGTCGATGATTGAGCGGGTGGTGCCCCAATATGCACGGTTTGCACGACTCTGGGCAAGGAGTGTCTCATCAACCGTGACAGTGACCACTTTACCACCTTCGTCGTAGGCGACTTGAACCTCTGGACGGAACTCAAAGTTCAGTGACCCCTTTGGGCCTTCAACTGAGATTGTGCGTCCAGCGATGCTCACTTTGGCCCCGGCGGGAACTTGTACTGGTTTTTTACCAAGTCGAGACATTGTTCTTCCTTTCGTGCTGTCGTCGTCATCCGGTCGTGTTGTAGACCGGGGATTCCAGCCGTCGTCTGTCGTGTTATGCCGATTATTCGGCGATGTATGTTTAATCAACTCACCGTTTAAGTCAGCTCACCAAGCAGAGAAGCTCTCCACCAACTTTTTTCTCTCGGCAGAGGCGATCAGAGAGCACGCCGCTGCTCGTTGAGACAATCGCTATCCCGAGACCTTGCATTGGTGCGGGGATTTTATCTGATCCACGATAAATTCGACACCCTGGCTTGCTCATGCGTTTGATCTCGTGGATCAGTTGCTCGCCACGAGGGCCATACTTGAGGTCGATGTGGATGGTGCCCTGCTTGTTATCTGAGACAACTTCAAAGTCATTGATGTAGCCCTCGGATTTCAAAACCCCGGCCACACCCTGACACACTTTGTTGTTCAGGCAAACCACACTTTTGGCACGGTTGCGTGTCGCGTTGCGGATTCGGGTCAACATGTCTGCGACTGGATCACTGATCGTCATCGTTTTCTACCTTTATTTCCATTGCGATCGTTGCCGAGGCATTGATTGCATAGTTCTTTCATGTGTCATATGAGGCGTGCTTCTTACCAACTGGCTTTACGCATTCCCGGAATTTTGCCTTCGAGGGCAAGTTTCCGGAGCATGATGCGTGAGATGCGGAACTTGCGATAGACGCCTCGTGCACGCCCGGTGAGTTCGCATCGGCGTACATGCCGGGTTGGGTACTTCGGGGTTCTCTTGCTTTTGGCGATTTGACATTTACGAGCCATGTGTTGATTCCTCTTTTACTTCTTCTTTTCTTCTGGCTTCTTGAACGGCATACCAAGCTCGGCGAGCACAAAGCGGCTGAGTTTGGGATCGGAGTTGCTGAAGGAGAAGTTGATGTTCATGCCATGGGTGAAGTTTTGCTCAGCCATATTGATCTCTGGGAATACACCCTGCTCGGTGAGTCCCATCGAGTAGCTTCCTTGACGATCAAACGATTTATCGTTCAACCCTCTAAAATCCTTCACACGAGGTGTTGCGATGTTGATCAGACGATCCATGAAGTGCCACATATGGTCGCGGCGGAGCGTGACCTTGAATGCAGTTTCGTAGCCCTCGCGGACTTTGAAGTTGGACACTGATTTTTTTGCTGCAATCTTCACAGGTTTTTGACCTGTGATGGTCGTGAGTGTGTGAAGCACGGATTCGCGGACATTGTTGGGCACCTTGGTGCCGTCGAGATGCCGACCGATGTTCACATTGAGAGTGATCTTCTCGAGTTTCGGCATCGCCATGTTGTTCTTGATTCCGAACTCTTCGGTAATCCTTGGACGCACAACATCCATAAACTGCGACTGGAGCCGAGGCGCGTTGGGCTGTGCCGCTGCTTCGAGTGTCTCTTTGTCAAATTTTTTCTTCGCCATGACTTACCCGCCATATGGTTCTCTGGACAATCCAGAGAAGCTGTGTGTGTTGATTACGACTTTGGTCCGCTGACCTGTCCGAGTGACTTGCCGCCTCGGACGGCGACGCGGTTTTTTGAGCCGTCTTTTTGGGTTTCAAACCGGACGCGGGTGGCTTTGCCATCGACGACTGGACTGACATTGGAAATATGCATCGGCATCTCTTTTTCCACGACCCCGCCCTTTGGGTTGATCTGTGTCGGACGGACATGCCTGGACTTGACATTGACACCTTTGACGAGGACCTTGTCGGACTTAACGAGGATCTCGAGGATTTCGCCGGTCTGACCTTTATGGTCACCTGAGGTGACAATTACTTGATCGCCTTTTCGTACATGCTTTGGCATCACACCACCTCCGGGGCAAGAGAGACAATCTTCATATAGTTTCGCTCGCGGAGTTCACGAGCGACTGGACCAAAGATGCGTGTGCCCTTTGGATTGCCATCGTCGTTGATGAGCACGACCGCAGTCGAGTCAAACTTCACATACGAGCCATCTTTTCTGCGGGTGGACTTGGCGGTGCGTACAAGGACGGCCTTGTATTTTTCGCCTGTCTTGACTTCCGATCCTGGGAGTGCTTTTTTGACACTAATCAGAACCTTGTCACCGACATACGCTTGCTTACGGGTTTGCCCGTCGCGGCGAGTCGATCCGCCGTACACACGAATAACATACGCGATCTTCGCGCCGGAGTTATCCGCGACTACACATCTGGATTCTTGCTGGAGCATGTCGCCCTGCCTTCATACCTTACCGTGGCACAGTGCCATCGGGGTGTTGCTATCAAATGCTGCGTTTCTCGATGATCTTCGAGAGTTTCCAGCTTTTCGTCTTCGAGACCGGGCTACATTGCACGATTTCGACCACATCGCCTGTATGCGATTCATTGTTTTCATCATGAACATGCATCACGGTGCGCTTGCTCACAAACTTGCCATATTTTGGGTGCGGAACTTTGTAGTGGATCACGACCTTACGGGTTTTATCCCGAGCATCTGTTTCCACTACACCGATTTTTGCACCTTTGACTTGGGTATCGCTCATGGTCATCCTCAGGAATCTGTGTTGTTCCGCGCTGTCTGCTCGGTCAAGAGTCGGGCGATGTCCCGACGGGTTTTACCAAACTGCGTGGTGTCTTCAATCTTTTCGGTCACGGCCTTGCTCTTCATTGCCAGCAGCGAACTGCGGAGGCGAGCGAGCTCGACTGTGATCTCTTCATCTTTCAACGCTCGTACTTCTGCACCAATCATCATAATGCCCCTTATGCCTCGATCCGGCGATGGACCATCCGGCACTTAACCGGCATTTTCATTGCGACCCGAAAGAACGCGCCCTTTGCACGAACTTCGCTCACACCGGCCAACTCGTAAAGAATTGTGCCCGGCTTGACCCGTGCGGCCCAGTAATCCACTTCCGCCTTGCCCTTACCCATGCGGGTTTCAAGTGGCTTCTTGGAAATCGGCTTATCTGGGAACACACGGATGAACAACTTGCCCTCACGCTTGAGGAAGTGCTGACATGTCACGCGGCCCGCTTCGATACAGTTGCTCTTGAGCCAGCAGCCCTCGAGTGCCTGGAGACCGAACTCGCCGAATGCCACATAGTTGCCCTTGGTCGCTTTGCGATCTCGGCCTCTACGGAACTCTTTGCGGTGCTTGACTCGCTTGGGTATTTTATAAGGAGGCATGGTTGTATCCTTCTTCTTTCCATTCAACTGTCGATGCCCAAAGGCAACGAACAGCAACTATTGATGACTTACTTGCGACCTCGTGCACGAGCCCGTGCACCAGCTGCATTTGATTGATTTTCTTCTTCGGCCGTCGAGTACAGACCTTTGTAGATCCAGACTTTGACACCAAGAACGCCGTAGGTTGTGTGGCTTTCAGAGAAGCCATAGTTGATGTTGGCCTGGAGTGTTGACAGTGGCAACGATCCCAAACGAACATCCAAACGACGGCTCATTTCTGCACCACCGAGACGACCAGAAACCTGAATCTTGACGCCTTGGGCACCAGCATTCATGACGGCTTCAGCACGCATCTTGAGGACGCGGCGGAAACCCATTCGTTTCTTGAGTTGCTCGGCGATGCCATCACCGACAAGTTGGGCATCGAGGTCTGGCTCGCGGATTTCCACTACAGTGATCGCAACCTTGCGGCCGGTCATGTAGCGGAGTTCCTCGGTCATCCGGTCGATCTCCGAACCCTTTGGCCCGATGACGATGCCGGGACGCGCGGTCCTGACGATGATCTTGAGTTCTTCGCGGGTGCGTTCGATGTGGACATCGGAAACCGACGCACTTGGCGGGGTTTTGTTGAGGCGTTTGTCGAGGTATTGACGAATTTTTTCGTCTTCAACAAGCAACTCGCCATAGAGGGCTTTGGGAGCGTACCAGCGTGAGCGGTGTGCTTCGGTGATGCCGAGTCTAAATCCGAATGGATGGCTTTTTTGACCCATTAGTTGCGCTCCTGAACTGAAACGGTGATGTGGCTTGTGCGTTTGAGAATCGGATGTGCTCGGCCACGATCCTTTGGACGGAATCGTTTGATGTGGGTTGAGCGATCGACGGTTGCTTCGCTCACAAAGAGTTCGCTCATATCAGCACCAAGTTGCTCTGCATCCGAAGACGCCGCCATCAGTGCTTTACCGATGTTGACCGAAGCACGCTTGGTCGAAAAGGCAAGCATTTGGGTCGCTTCTTCGAGGTTCTTGCCTCGGATCATGTCGACGACGAGCTTGGCTTTCTTCTGGCTGCCTCGATGATTGCGGACCTGCGAAGTAAACTTGGAAATGTCTTTGGGCAAGCACCCAAGAGCCGTTGCCATTGCTTCGATGTCCGTGCGACGACAACGCGGGTGATCCCGACCTGCCATCCAATTTTTGACGGCTGAAGTGGCGGCTTTTTCGTCACGATCATCACGAGTCACCGCAGCGGCGAGTTGTTCTAGACTCACGCCAACTTGGTTTGCTCGTTTGGTTAGTTCGTTTGATCTGAGTTTCATGGGTTGATCCCTTGTTCTCAACAGTCACGCATTAGCGTGCCTTGAGCCCTTCCTTTTTATTGGTGTGACCACGGAAGGTACGCGTGTTTGCAAACTCGCCGAGCTTGTGTCCGACCATGTCTTCGGTGATGAAGACTTCGGGGAATGAACGCCCATTATGAATCTGGAAAGTGTGCCCGATGAACTCGGGGACCACCGTGCATGCACGGGCCCAGGTCTTGATTGGTTTCTTGACACCCGATGCCGTCATCTTCTCTACCTTGAGGAAGAGTTTCTCATCGACATATGGGCCTTTTTTCAGACTTCTAGACATTGATCAGATCCTCTCGGGCTTACTTAAGCTGCCCGTAGCGTTTGCTCTTGCGACGACGGATGATGAGATCCTGTGACGATTTCTTCCGGTTCCGAGTACCACCACCCTTTGAGAGAGTGCCCGACTTACTCACTGGAGCGCGGCCACCCTTACTGCGACCATCACCACCACCAAGGGGGTGGGCATGGTGACTCATCGCCACACCACGGGTCTTGGGACGACGACCCAGGTGACGGGAAATACCGGCCTTGCCCAACCGACGCTGCTGGTGATCAGAGTTCCCGACATTTCCAACAGTTGCTCGGCATTCAACAGGAACGCGACGGGTTTCGCCCGAAGGCATCACCAGCGTCGCGTACTTGTCATCTTTATTGGTCAAACGAGCGTACATCCCGGCACTGCGGCAGAGTTTGCCACCACCATTGGGACGAAGCTCGATACAATGCACATTCATGCCCGAAGGGATGTGCTTGAGCTGCATGCACGCACCGACGGTTGGCTCGATGGCCTCACCTGTCGCACTCTCGACGGTGTTGCCATCGGTGAGTCCGTTTGGTGCCAAAATGTAGCGTTTGACACCATCGGTGTATTCGACGAGTGCAATGTGGCAACTGCGGTTTGGATCGTATTCGATCCCAACTACGGTGCCGACGATTCCATCGCGGTCACGGCGAGCGAAGTCGATCTGGCGGTACATGCGCTTGGCACCTCCGCCACGACCGCGAACGGTGATCTTACCGTGGTGGTTCCGACCGCCCTTTTTGTTCAACGGCTTAAGAAGCGACTTCTCTGGTCTCTTCTTGGTCAACGCTTCGTTCATATTGACCGAAGCGTTCCGCCGGCCAGCACTGGTTGGTTTATAGATTCGAATAGCCATAATGCAGGGTTCCTTTCACGCTTCAAACTCAGAAGAGTTCGATGGCGTCTCCTTCAGCGATCCGGACCATAGCACGCTTCCAAGATGAATCAGCAACGCTGCCATACTTGAAGCGACGAGCCCCGCCCTTGCGGACTTGGGTATTGATCTTGACGACCTTCACGCCATAGGCCTGCTCTACAGCGGCCTTGATGTCATCCTTGGTTGCCCGACGATCAACCTCAAAGCAGTAGACATTGGTGTCTTCCATGCTCTTGGTGGTTTTTTCGGTCAACAATGGTTTACGAAGAATGTAGTGTGGTTCGAGCATTACGCTGCCCCTCCTTCACTCTTGACGATCTTGCCGGTCTGGGAGCTTGGCCCTGCGAGCCACGCTTCAAGATCCGCCTTGTCGATCACCAGATAGCGGTTGTTGAGCATCTCGTATGTGTTGAGCTGGTCGGCCTTGCACATCGTGACGCCTTCGATATTGCGAGCACTCAAGCGAGCATTCTTGCTTTTCTCAGCATCTGCCGAGAGCGCGAGCAACGCCGACTTGTCGATGCCAATGGCTTCGAGGAACGCGGTGAAATCTTTGGTACGAGGAGCATCAAACTGCAACCCGTCAATCACCTTGACTTCGTTGTCGAGCAACTTGGCAAGCAGTGTGTTGCGGTTGGCTTTGCGACGCATCTTGATCGGCATGGACTTGTGAAAGTCCTCACGCGTCCGGCGTTTGGCCTTGGCGTGGCCGCCGCCGCGGAAGATCGGGGCTTTCTTGTCGCCATGGCGAGCGTTGCCCGTACCTTTTTGCTTATACAGTTTCTTGCCTGTCAAAGCACCCATTGCGCGGGTCTTGGAGCGTGCGGAACCTTGACGCCTGTTGGCGTGGTACATCACAAACGCTTGTTTGATCAGATCAACATTAATTGTTTCACCGAGTGCGATTTCGTCAATTGACATCTTGCCAGCTGACTCACCACTCATTGTGTAGACGGGGACATCCATCGGTCTTTACCTCGCCGAACGCCTTTGTTTGGCTCTCCGATTCCGATCGGAAGGCCCACATGCCTCACCAGGACGCTGGATATTGCTTTCGCCATCTATCATCTTCAATCTGAAACAGACCAAAGCCAGATGTCCATTGCCACTGATTCGACTCGGCATTGCATCCCAGCGTTGGTTGCTGGGGTTCAATGACTCATTTTTCCTCGGCAGTTTCGCCAAACGGACGACTTACCGAACCAACACCGAGAATTATCAGATTCTCGATGGGGAGGGGATCATTGACCCCCTCAATACCAATATCAAGCCTTGGCGGCCTTTGATTTGTACAATCTTGTCGCTGGGCGCACTTCGACCCAACCTTTGTTGGCACCTGGGACCGGGCCCTTGACCATGATGAGCCCGTTTTCGGCGTCGATGCGGATCACATCGAGCGAACGGACGGTGATTTGCTTGTTGCCGTGCTGGCCTGACATTTTCTTGCCTTTTTTGATCCGACCGGCTTTACCAGCGTTATTTGCGTGACCACCGATCGAACCTGGGGAACGGTGCTTGCGTTCAACGCCGTGGGAAGCGAGTTGGCCTTTGAAGCCCCACCTCTTCATGCCGCCCTGAAAACCCTTACCCTTGGAGATCCCGGTGACATCGACATATTTGATGTCGTCAAAAACGGAAATGTCGATCTGCTGACCGAGCTCGTAGCCACTTTCTTTACCATCTTCGAGACGGGTTTCGTTGTGGATCCGTCGAGGAGCCACGCCGGCTTTGGCATCGTGACCAATCAAAGGCATGGTCGAGTTGCGGGGCTTGATGTCCCCGGTGCCGAGTTGGATCGCACTGTAGCCATCGGTCTCTTGGGTACGCACCTGCGTGACGGTGTGGGTGTCGATCTTGATGATCGTGACA
>JALSHW010000237.1 GCA_026982035.1 Phycisphaerales bacterium
CACACCGAACTCTGCGACATCCACAACCTCGTCGATTTCCCACGAGGCGTCAAAATCGCCGGCTCCCGCTCCTATGTCCTCATCGGCGACGGCGCCCGCCTCCACCAAGCCATCCTCCGCTACGCCATCGACACCATGGTCAACGACCACGGCTTCACCCCAATGACCGTCCCCGTTCTCGTCCGCGAACAAGCCATGATCGGCACCGGATTCTTCCCAGGCGGCAAAGATCAATCCTACCAAATCAACGAAGAATCCCGTGGCGGCGGCCAAGACCTCTACCTCACAGGCACCGGCGAAGTCGGACTCATGGGACTCCACCAAGACGAAATCCTCGATGAATCCAAACTGCCACTCAAGTATGTGACGGTTTCCACCTGCTTCCGTCGTGAAGCCGGGGCTGCGGGCAAAGACACCGCAGGCCTCTACCGCATTCATCAGTTTGATAAGGTCGAGCAGGTGGTCATTGATGTCGCCGACGAAGCCAACTCCCGCAAGCACCATCAAGAGATGATGGGCTTTGTGGTTTCGCTCCTCAAATCGCTGGGACTCCCACACCGCTTGCTCCAGTGCTGCACGGGTGATCTGGGTGTCAAGAACGCCGACATGATCGACATCGAATGTTGGATGCCTTCGCGTGGCGATGTCGACGACAACGGCAATACCAGCGGCGAGTTCGGCGAAACCCACTCGGCAAGCCGGCTCTATGATTTTCAGTGCCGCCGCCTCAACATGCGCTACCGCACCGGAGGCGAAGGTGGCAAGGGTGCAACCACCTTCTGCCATTCCCTCAACAACACCGTCGCGGCCTCCCCTCGGATTTTAATCCCGATTCTTGAAATGTACCAGAATGCGGATGGGACGATCACGATCCCCGAAGCACTCCGCCCCTACATGAACAACCAAACCAAAATCGGCTAGACCATGTCTAAACGACTCGGTTCCCGGTGGCCCGGCTCGCCGAGCCGGGTTCCTTCTGTACAACTGGGCTGAAAACGAAAACCCGGTTCGGCGAACCGGACCACCACATTTCGACATCTTCAAGCCGTCAAACACCGCCTAAACTAAAACAATGCTCATCGAACGCACCATCGAGACTTCCCTGTGCCCCTTACGAGCCGCCACCACTGATCGTGGCATCTGCCTTTTGGAAATGGGTTCACCAGATCGATCCAATCGGGAGCAGCGCGAACTTGAAGCGGCCTTCGATACGACCATGACCCAAGGCAACCACCCACTCCTGGATCAACTCGAATCAGAACTCGACGGCTACTTCAAAGGCCAACTCACCACATTCACCGTCCCCCTCGATACGCCGTCTACCGAGTGGCAACGCAAAGTCTGGGACGCCCTGATCCAAATCCCCTACGGCGAAACAACTTCTTATGGCCAACTCGCCGCCCGGCTCGACAACCCAGGCGGGGCGCGAGCCGTCGGACTTGCCAACGGTCAGAATCGGGTCAGCATCATCGTCCCATGCCATCGCGTCATCGCCGCCGACGGCACACTCCACGGCTACGGCGGAGGACTCGACCGAAAACGCTGGCTCCTCGATCACGAAACAACCCACAGCAGCCAAGGCCTCTTCGCCAATCAATAAACCCATTCTCCGGGTACCCCGTTCGAGTTTTGGTCAACCGAAGACATGCAGATGGCAAAGCCCATCAGCATGGCACCCTGGATTTTATAATCCAATCCGCGACATCTCAATCGTGTCTTGAATCTCTACGGATTTGGGGCTGCCATGCTTGCGAAGATACTCGATCACCGCCAAAAATTCGTCGCGGATTGGAGCGATGAACTTCATGGGTTCTTCGGTGATCGGATGTGAGAACTCCAAAAGAGCTGCGTGTAATGCTTGGCGATCGAGCATCGGCGTGGTGTCGGCGTTGAGGAATGGTCGGCCGCCGTACATGTCGTCGCCGACGATTGGGAATCCTTGGTGGGCGAGGTGGACGCGGATTTGGTGGGTGCGTCCGGTCTTGAGATCGAGTTCGACGAGTGAATACCGCTGTGGCTGGAGGTGTTGCTTTGCGGGAGGCAGTTCGTATCGCTCGCGGACGCTGCAGATGGTCACCGAGGGTTTGCCGAGTTCATCGTGACGAACGACCCGTTTTTCGCGGGCGCCTTTGGCTTTGGACTGGTGA
>JALSHW010000238.1 GCA_026982035.1 Phycisphaerales bacterium
ATGGTGTGTTTGTGGGATTCAGGGTCCATCGTGCCTCGGTATTGGAGCACTGGAGGGGCGCCTGGGATAGCCCTGAGCAAGCTTGGGTAGTGTTCATCCATGACCGTCACGATCGAACACCCGGCTTTGTGCAAAGCATCGAGTTCTTCGTCGACCAGTTTGGATGAATCGGCGCGGGTGGTGATGATTTGATTGGCGGTGTGCTGGCCGATGCCTTGGACACGGGTGAGTTGGCTTTTGGACATCCCCAGCACCGCACTCGGCGAGCCGACGGCTTGAATCAGCCGATCAATCCGCACCGGACCGAGTCCGGGGATCATGGTCAATGCCAGAAGATCACGAGATGGCGTGCTGATCGGTTCCACGCTGGGCTACTCGGAAGATTCGTCAAAGGATTCGACGATGGTGACGGGTGCGTAGCCCATGTTTTTTGATTTTTCGTCGTGGTTGAGGATGCGTCCGACGACTTGGATTTTGGTGTCGTGTCGAACGCTGGTCAGCACGCGCATCAGGACGATTTGTTGGGTGTACTCATAGGCCGGGTCTGGTTTGCCGATGGTGATGAAGACCCGTTTGCCGGTGGGTGTGCGTTCGGTGGCATCGAGCCGGAGCGACCAACCTGGGGAGGGGGCTTGCATGACGATCAGGTGATGGAGATCGCTTTGTTCGAGCATGATCAGGGGGGCGTGTTGCATTCGTAGTTGTGCTTGATCGTCGCGTTGCCAGATGCGTTTGACGCATCCTGATGTGGACAGCAGGAAGATCAGCATCAGGGTGCTGATGATGATTGGTCTGGTCGATGGGTGATTTCGGATGCCGCCTGGCACAATGTTCATACGCATAACTCCCCGTGTGTTCGATATGTGTATGGTAGTGCAAAATGACGAGGGGTGCAAGGATGAACCGGATTCTGGGTTCTTTAGGCGTAGATATCCAACGCTCGGCCGGTCGCGGGGATCAACTGTTGATGCAACCGGGTCTCCACTCCTGCGAGTTTGGGTTGGGGCTCGACATCAAGGATTTCGCCGAGCTTGGGGAGCAGTGGGGTGGCCATCGGTTGAGATTGGGCTTGGCTGGGAGCGGGGGTTGGGGGGAGATGGATTTTGGAGAGTTCAAAGGTGTCGAGCCGGGTGATGCGTTTGGTTTGGAGGTATCGGTCAAACGGGGCGGCTCCGGGTGGAGCGTCGTAGGCGTCGCGGTTTCGCAAGCGGGCACCAAAGAAATCACCCCGAGGGATCGGTGTGACGAGGGGCTCTGTTCTGAAGTTGACCGAGGACATGCCAAAGGGAGTTGCGAACCCAGTGCCTGCAATGAGATCAGCCCAAGGGTCCGAAAATACCTCGCTTCATGTGGGCCTTGGCGTGATGAGCCCAACATGGTCGGCCATATCCCCATACCAACCGTGCGGGCTGAGGCGTTTATGCAACACCACCCGATGCGTATCATCACCCACCATGCGCACCGATGAACTCGATTTTGAACTCCCCGAATCGCTGATCGCCACCACCCCGGCGAGCCCGCGCGATTCATCTCGGCTGCTGGTGGTGTCCAAATCTGATCCTGAGTATCTCCAAGACTGCGTGTTCACCGATCTTCCTGGATTGCTTTTGCCCGATGATCTGTTGGTATTCAATCGTTCCAGCGTGCTGCCTGCTCGGTTTTGTGGGCGCAATCTTGAGACTGGGGGTGCGGTCGAGGGGTTGTATTTGTGTGATGCGCCGGGCTCATCGCCTGATCGTGTGTTGTGGGTGGCGTTGGTTAAAACCAAACGCCCACGGGTGGGTCGTCGGTTTGGGTTGATGGACGCCCAAGGCCAACAAACCCGGTATGTTGCGGAGTTTGTTGAGCCCTATCCCGATGAGGGCCCTGGGGCGTGGGTGTTGTGGATTCAGGAGGTGGATGGTGTGGGTATAGGCGGGGGGAGTCGTGGGGTGTTGGATGTGGTGGGGGGGACGCCTTTGCCGCCTTATATTGTGTCGCAGCGGAAGCAGCGGGAAGAGTCGATAGATGATGCTGTGGATCGGGCGTCGTATCAGACGATGTACGCTGATTTGAACGATTCTGGATCGGTCGCCGCTCCGACGGCCGGGTTGCACTTTACCGAGCGGGTCATGGATGGATTGAAGGGGCAGGGCGTTGCCAC
>JALSHW010000239.1 GCA_026982035.1 Phycisphaerales bacterium
TCTGCCCAGGATGTGGGCTTGTTGGTCGTTGAATGTTGATGGCGGGCCGATGCGAAGTTCGGTGGTCCAGAGTTTCCCGCCTTCGAGACTGGTCGCGTTGATTGCTCGGACATAGACATCGAAGCTGTCTCCAGGGCTTGAGCCCGGAGGGATGGCCGCTTGGATAATCACCGCTGCGGTGTTTGGATCGCGGAGCAGTTGTCTTGGGCTCTTGCCGTACAACGGGGATTGCGGGTTGTTGTTGGCAACGGTCACGCCGCTGCGTCCCATCTCTCGTTCTAGGTGGGCGGCGTATTGCTCGGGCATGGTCAAGCCACCCGTGCCATCGAGTCCGACCATGAATCCAATGCCTGAGACCAGTGTCGGGCTGTTGCCGACGATGCGTGCCTCGGCACCGATGGTGCCTCGGAGTTGCGAAGGCATGTCACGGACGACTGTTGGCGAAGTGATACGGGCTTTGGGAACTGGTTTTTCTTTTTTGAGAAGTCGGCATCCGGGCATGGTTGCTGTTGACAAGATCAACATCGACATCATGCACACAAAGATGAGGCGTGATCGGGTGAAGAATGGAGTCAAGAATGGAGTCAAGATAGTGGGCATATGCTGGCTCAACGGGTGTCCCTCGTGTGTGCTAGAGCGTTGTGGCGGGAAGACTTGCAGGAGTCGTTGCCATTGCGGTTCAGTCCGATTGACGGACAAGCTTGAACCGTCGGTGAGCGTCTATACGCACCCGAACGATGAGTGTATGCAACGAGCTGAAATTGAACCGGCGTGACGATCAGCAACATTTGGGGGGCAAACGAGAACTTCAATGTGGAAAACTTGTCTTGGGCCCAAATAGATCACGCACTGGAAGTTCGGGATATGTACGAAAAATGGACATCTGGATCGAAGACGCCTTGGTTGAGATAAACGGTTGATCGCCATCACCTTCCTGCATGTGGTCGTCTGTCTAAGGACCAAGGCGGCGGTCAATCAGAATTAGGGAGAGTCATTGATTCGATGAAAAATGAGTAAATATCTACCAAAGGGGTTCCACAACACCTTGTGTTCGGCTATCATCAAGGCCCGGCCAATCCGATATATTGGGGTTGGCAAGGAAAAACTGAAGATTTCCAGCGTGGGAAGTCGAGAACTGGAGAGGACTTGGAATCAACCGACAGGATATCCACCGGCGTCAAAACCGGCCCATCCGACCGATTGACCCAAGCCATGACAAATTCTCGAACGATCCGGCAGATTGTTGGTGTATGTTCAGTTTGTGTTTATTGAGATGCTTTGATCCGTTGATCGCCGCTTCCCAGAAACACGCCAGAGTCGGCGCCGTCTCGGTGGGCAACCAGGGGCACCCCGGCTCAATCAGTGAGGCGACCCCGTATGTGTGGGGCCACCAGAATGCAGTGACCGCCTTTGGCGGCTGGGTTGTGACCCATGCCGAGGGGGATCGTTGCCGAATACATCAGACCCTCATCGGCGTGTGGACACGCTGGTGGCGGGCATCATCGGAGGCCGGGGACAATGGAAGTCCCCATCGGCAATGGGCATCAGAAACCCAACGCCGACAATCGAGACGGAGCAGTGAGTTATGCCGGTTTTATGTGATACCCAAATCGAAAATCTAATCGACATCAAGCCATTCGAGAAAGCCGTCAAACGCGACGGCACCATCTCCTATGGCGTGTCCTCCTACGGGTACGATGTCCGCGTCGGCACCGTGTTCAAAATCTTTACCCCAACGCCGCCCAACGGCGGCTTGCATGTCGTCGATCCCAAAAACTTCACCGACGATCTTATGGTCACCGTCGATACGGCCGAGCAGGGCACCGACCATGTGATCATCCCCCCAAACAGCTTTGCACTCTGCGAGACCGTCGAGTGGTTTGACATTCCGCGTGACATCCTGGTGTTGTGCGTCGGCAAATCCACCTACGCCCGGTGCGGGTTGATTGTGAATGTGACGCCTTTGGAGCCGGAATGGCGTGGCAAAGTGACGCTCGAAATCAGCAACACGACCCCGCTGCCGGCCAAGGTCTACGCCAACGAGGGTCTGGCCCAGTTCATCTTCTTGAAGGCCGATGAAGTGTGTGCCCAGAGTTATGCGGATAAGGCGGGCAAGTACCAAGACCAGGACGGCTTGACACT
>JALSHW010000240.1 GCA_026982035.1 Phycisphaerales bacterium
CCCCCCCCAGCCCGATCTCTCATCCCAGCCACCAACACCAACCCCGCCAGCACCCCAGCAACAATCAACGAAATAAGCACAGTTCTCAAAGACATACCATACTCTATTCGACCATTCCTCCCCAATCCCGCCCCAAACAACCGACAAAACAAACACCATGCCCAACCCATCCTCCAAACCCCCTAAGCCCCTCATCGCCATCACCTCCGATCTCATGATCCGCAAAGATCATCCCACCGCCTACCTCACCATGACCTACGCCAACGCCGTCCACAACGCCGGTGCCATCCCCATCATCCTCCCCCCTACATCCTCCGATCCCGAAACCATCGCCACCCTCCTCACCCACTTCGACGCCTTCATTCTCTCCGGAGGCGACGACCCCAAAACAGAACCCTTCGGCATTCCATCTCACCCCTCAATCACCCCAGTCCTCGATGCCCGCCAATCCTTCGAAACCGCCCTCATCAACCAACTCCACCAAAACCCCCAAACCCCCCAAGTCCCCCTCCTGGGCATCTGCCTGGGCATGCAAATGCTCGCCCTCACCACCGGCGGCCAACTCAACCAACACCTCCCCGACACCCACACAAACCACGCCGAACACTGGAATCAAAACCACACCATCACCTCCACCAACGAGTCCATCCTTCCAAACGGCACCGTCTTCTCCTCCCACAAACAAGCCCTCACCAACCCAGGCACCACCTACCAAACCCTCGCCAAAGCACACGACAACACCATCGAAGCCATCCACGACCCCAACGCAAAGTTCCGCCTAGGCATCCAATGGCACCCAGAACGAACCGACGACCCAAACCTAGGCCAAAACCTCTTCAACAAATTCGTCGCCGCATGCAATGTCTAGGTCGTGTCTGACGGCTCTGAAGGGTGCCCCGCTGGTGGATTCTTATCCACCTGCGGGTCTTGGTGGTACAAAAAACATCTGGCGGTCAAAGACCCGAAGGTGGCAAAGCCCACCATCGGGGCACCCAGAGAAGAAAGCTTGGAGCCGTCAGACACTGCCTAGACCGCTTTCTAGAACGGCAGCACAGGCCCATCCGCAAGTTGGCTCGAATTCGAAACCCCAAGCGCCTCATAAATCTTCACCGTCGCATCCGACTGATTCAAAGTATAAAAATGAATCCCCCGCGCCCCATGATCCAACAAATCCCGGCTCTGCTCCGTCGCCCAATGCACCCCAACCCGACGAATCGCATCACTCGATCCATCTGTCCGCCGAACCGCCCGCAACAACGACGCCGGAAACCGCATCCCAAGCGCAAGGTCCGCCATCCGCTTCATCCCAGGAATCGAAAGCACAGGCATAATCCCCGCCACAATCGGCACCTTGATCCCACCCAAAACACACCGATCACAAAAATCAAAGTAATCCCGGTTCTCAAAGAACATCTGCGTCACCACAAAGTCGGCCCCCGCATCCACCTTCGCCTTGAGATGATTCATCTCCGTGAGCCGATTGGCCGTCGAAGGATGTCCCTCCGGAAACCCCGCCACTCCAATCTCAAACCCTTTGAAATCTCCACCAACATGCCGCTCATTGAACTTCACAACATGCTCAACAAGCTGCGACGCAAACTGAAACCGATCCCCCGACCAGTCATACCCGTCATCTGGCGCATCTCCACGCAACGCAAGAATATCCGTAATCCCTCGCTTTGCATACCCCTCAAGAATTTCATCAATCTCCCTTTCACTATGCCCCACACAAGTCAAGTGAGGCATCGTCGCAAGCCCCGTCTGATCCATCACCCGATGCACCACATCCCGCGTCAACTTCCGCGTCCCACCCCCCGCTCCATAAGTAATCGAAACAAACGAAGGCCCCAACCCCTCCAACTTCAAAATATTCTCGAACAAACGCCCCGCCCCCGCCTCATCCTTCGGCGGAAAGAACTCAAAAGAAAAAGTAGTACCAGAATCAAGAAGCTTGCGAATCATAAAAAACAATCGCCGCCCCGGTAGAGACGGCGATCATCAAAAATCACTTAGTACCGATAGTGGTGCGGCTTATAAGGCCCATCCACAGGAATATCCAAATACTTCGACTGGTCATCCGTCAATTTCGTCAACTTCACACCAAG
>JALSHW010000241.1 GCA_026982035.1 Phycisphaerales bacterium
GACGGAGCGGACCTCTGGTGCGTGGGTGAAGTTGGATTGGAGTGAGCGGGCGTAGATGAGTGTTTGGTAGGATTGGAGTCGTGTGGTGGAGTTGATTGTGGTGGCCATGGATTCCTTCCCATGCGTAGGCAATCGGCTTCCGGTGTGTGGGGAGAGACGATTGGGTGCAGGTTGTCCCTTGGAAATTCGTGCAAACGGTGCAGTCCAGCCGACGATATTATCGGATCATTGGTATTTCTCCAAGGGAGAAATGGATGATTGATCCAAATTGGGGAGTTCGGCCTGAATTTCCCTATGTGGTACAAGATAGCAGGTATTGACGGGATTGAAACACAAGAAATGGTATATTGGGTAAGATTTTTCCAGATTCACTGACCCACCGAGTACACTACGAACTTGAACAAAGCACGGATCCAGTTTGATGAGTCGTTCAAGCAGACGCTTGGGCTTCCGCTGCGTTTGCAAGTTGCGGCTCTTGGGGAGGGGTTGAAGGTTGGGCAAGGTGTTGAGTGTCAACGACTTGCGATTCGTTTGATTGAAATAGCAGGTTTTGGTCGGGGGGGGATGGCTGAGAAAGCGCTTGGGCCTGTGGAGTTGTTGGCGGGGTTGTCGGATCGGTGGCGGGCTCGGCATGGGGAGTCGGCGTTGCGGGCTTTGGCGATGGGGTGGTCGAATCTTGATGCGGATATGCGGCGATTGGCGGTGGCTCTTGGGCGTCGACGGTGGGTGGCTGTGGTCAAGACGATGGGGGAGGATTCGGATGCTGGGGTTCGGATGACGGCGTTGAAGATCGCGATGGATACGGGGGATCCTGGATTTGGGGTGATGGTGTGTTCGATGTTGGGGGATGAACATTCCAAGGTTCGGCTTGGGGCGGATAAGACGCTGATTGGGCTGGTGCTGGGGATGTTTGGGCATTTGGATGCGGAGATGTTGGGGGAAGAGTTTGCCGCGATTCGGGATCGGGCTCGGACGCCTTTGTTGGGGGATGCGGGGGTGTTGGAGCTTGAGCGGTGCGCGATGCTCTCGGGGATTGCTGATGCGGCGTGGTCGTTTGCGTCTCATCGGTGTCGGTCGCCTTTGTTGGCGTCGTTGTTGTTGATGGATCGGCGGGGGGGGACGACGATTGAGCGGCGGGCCTTTGAGAAGATGCGGCGGTTGCTTAGTGAGCGGAATCATCCGAGTCATATGCCGATGCGGACGGTGCTGCGGACGACGGCGGCTCCGATTTTGCGTGAGCGGGCGTTGCGGTGGTTGGTGATTGATCCGATTGCGGGTGTGGCGGGGGCGCGGTTGGAGGTTGCTGAGTCGATGGCCGAGCATCGGGCGGTGTTGGATCAGATGCATTTGTGTGTGCGTCCGATGCGGGCGCGGGCACTCAAGAAGGTGCGGATTGCGACTCGGCAGGTCGATGGGACGGTGGAACTTGAATCGAGGGCTCCGATGTTGGGGGGCGATGGGGATGGGGATGGGTATGGATTGTTGGAGCCGGGTTCAAAGCGGGGGTATATCCGGTGGGTGAGTATGGTGGATGTGGATGGTTCGGTGCGTCGGCGGGAGCTTGAGCGGGTGATGGCTGATGTGGATGGGTTGGTGCGATTGCATGGGTGTTGCGTGGCCGATGCGTTGGATCTGGCGGATTATTTGTATGATCAACATGAAGCGGTGAGCCGACATGCGGCGAATCGATGGTCGTCGGTGGGGAGTGTGGCTCCGATGGTGGGCTCGGCGAGTTGGACCAGGCGGATGCAGACGGGGCGGGTCAATGAGCGGTCTGGGTCGGCGTGGGTGCGGCGGGTGGCACGAGAAGAGGTTGAGCGGTTGTCGATGGAGATGGCGTGGGTGCCTGCGTCACGACTGGCTGCTCGGCGGTTGTACCATACGGATCCGGCGAAGTTTGTTCGGTTTGTTCGGGAGATGCTGCATCAACCAGCGCGGCGAGAGGCGGGGCTTGGGGTGATTTTGGCTCTTGGGCTTGAGAAGCGTTTTGAGATGGATTTGGTGGCGTTGGCTGAGGGGACTGAATCTGGAATTTTTGGGGGGGATGCACGGGTGGGTGCTTGGTTGGTGCGGGGGCTCAGTGGGAT
>JALSHW010000242.1 GCA_026982035.1 Phycisphaerales bacterium
GCGGTCAAAGGCGTGGTGGATGGTGGATGAGTCGATGTAGATTGCGCCGAATGGATGGTTGCCGAAGGTGATCGGCGAGCAGATTGCCGATCGAATCTGGTATTGCTGGACCGAATCGCCGGCGGCAAAGCGTGGGTCTTGCATCGCGTTGGTTGAGAGGACGCCATCGCCATCCATCGCGGCTTTGAGGATGGTTGTGGAGACATGGATTTTGGCGGCGTCTTCGTCGATTGGCGGGGTGGCGTAGCGGATGATTCCAGGGACCATTGGGGCTTCGGGGGTTGCGCCTGGGATCATGATGACGCCTCGTTCGGGTTTGAATTCGTTGAAGATCAGGGTCATCACGGTGTCGAGGAGTTCTCGTTTGTTGACGATCCGGGCGGTGATGGAGGTTAGGGCGTAGATGACACGGAGGTGGTCTTCGGCGGCGGCGGTGGGGTCGATGGCGTCGCCGATGTAGGAGTCTCCTGATGAGGGCAAGGTGAGTTCGACATCGATTTCTTGTTGGCCGTCGTCGGTCAGGAGGACGGGGGAAAACTCGCGTTCATCGGGTGAGATGCCAAAGAGGAGGGTGGTGATGCCGACGGCGATTTCGTCTCCGGGTTCGAGTCGGATGCGGTCTTTGATGTGTACGCCGTTGACTTGGGTGCCGTTGTTTGATTTGAGGTCTCGGATGTACCATGCTGGGCCGTCTGGGGTGAGTTCGGCGTGGCGTCTTGAGACGGTGTTGTCGGTGATGGGGAGTGCTTCGGAGGAGCGGCCGATGAGTTGGGGTTCTCCGGTGGGGAGTTGGTATTCTTTTCCTTCGTCTGGGCCTTTGATGACGGTGAGTTTGGGCATTGGCAGAGGATAGTGTGGTTTTGGGCTGGGTACAATGGTGGGATGGCCAAAGCAGCAACAAAATCTGGTGGGAGTGGTGGATCACGGGTGCCTGGTGTGGAGCACCGGATTGTTGTTCTGACGGGCAAGGAGTTGTTCCTGCGGACGCAGTACACGGCGATGCTCAAAGAAAAGCTTGAGGCGGTACACGGGGAGGTCGAGGTGTTCCGGTTTGATGGCGAGCAGGTCGATCTGGCGGAGGTGCTTGATGAGTGCCGATCGTTCGGTTTGATGGCATCGCACAAGATGGTGGTGGTGGATGAGGCGGATTCGTTTGTCAATGCGGGCACGCGGGCGATGCTCGAAAGATACGCGGCGGCGCCGAGTGAGGGGGCGACGCTTGTGTTGCGTGCCGGTGGGTGGCGGAGTGGGAATCTAGACAAGGGGATTGTCAAGGTTGGATTGATCCTCAAGTGCGACACGGTGGATGAGGGGATGGCGTGCCGGTGGACGGTTGGCCGGGCGCAGAAGGAATATCAATCGTCGATCGACATGCGTGCTGCGGCGGGTTTGGTTGAACGGCTTGGGGCTGATCTTGGGCGGATTGATACGGAGTTGAGCAAGTTGGCGACGGCGGCGGGGGATGGGAACCCGATCACCGGCGAGTTGATCAGCGAGTTGGTTGGATTGACGCGCGAGGAGGAAGTGTGGGCGATCCAGTCGTATCTTTTGTGTGGGGATGCGAACCGATCGCTGCGGGAGTTGAAGGTTATTTTGGGAAACTCGCCGAGGAACAATGCGGTGCCTGTGATTTTTGCGTGCAGTGATTTGGCTCGCAAGTTGATGGGCGCGAGCGAGGCGATGGGGCAAGGGGTGAATGTGGGGATGATTAGTAAGGATCTTAAGTTGTGGGGGGCGAGCAAGGATGCGATACTCAATACGGCGCGGCGGCTTGGGCCCGCTGGGGCGCGGGCGTTGTTTGATGAGTGTGTGGCGGCGGATGTGGCGAGTAAGTCGTCGTCGGTGGATTTGGGGATTATGCTTGAGCGGCTGATGCTGTCGTTTGTGGCGGCGTCTGGTGGGGGGGTTGGGGGGCGTTGATACTGGAACTTGTTTGGGCGGGAGTTGGTATAGTGGTGTGCGGTGAATGACAATGGCAGGAGGCCTGGTATGAAGCGGATGACTGGAAGTCGTGGTTTGAGATTGATTTTGTGTGCGGGGGGTGTTGTGGGGTTGTTGTTGGGTGGGTGTGGGAAGGGGGATCGGT
>JALSHW010000243.1 GCA_026982035.1 Phycisphaerales bacterium
ACAGACGCAACCATTCTCAACTCCCACAACCCCTCCACAGGCGACATCGTCGGCTCCGTGCCCATCACACCCGTCGCCGAGATCGACTCCATCATCGCCAAAGCCAACGCCGCACTCCCCGCATGGCAAGCCATGACCGCCCAACAACGGGCCGACATCCTCAAGCCCGCCGGAAAAATCCTCGCCGACCGCGCCGATGAACTCGGCAAAATCCTCTCACTCGAACAAGGCAAACCACTCGCCGAAGGCGTCGGCGAAGTCAATGGCTGCGCCGCCCGCATGGACTGGGAAAACGACGAAGTCGCCAACGCCGTCCAATCAGAAATCCTCAAAAGTGACGGCATCGAATCCACCATCCACTACGACGGCTACGGCGTATGCGCCGCCATCACCCCATGGAACTTCCCGATCCTCATGCCCCACTGGACCATCGTCCCGGCACTCATCGCAGGCAACACTGTTATCACCAAACCATCAGAACAAACGCCACTCATCGCCGACGAATATGTCAAAATCCTCAACCAGTTCCTCCCAGAAGGCGTCCTCCAAATCATCCACGGCGAAGACGACCAAGGCAAAGCACTCGTCGCCGGCGACATCCACCTCATCGCATTCACCGGCTCCAAAAACGCCGGCCAACACATCATGGCCGCCGCCGCCAATGGACTCAAACGACTCATCCTTGAACTTGGTTCTAAAGATCCGCTGATCGTTTTGGAAGGCGCCGACCTTGAAAAAGCCGCCACCACCGGCGTCACCAACGCCCTCCGAAACTGCGGCCAAGTCTGCGTCTCCACCGAGCGCGTCTATGTCCAAGATTCCATCAAAGAAGAATTCATCGCCAAGGTTCTCGAAAACACCAAAGAGTTCACCGTCGGCGATTGCCTCGATGAATCTGCCAAAATCGGTCCGATGGTGATGCGAGAACAAAAAGATCATGTCGTCGCCCAGATCAATGACGCCATCGCCAAGGGTGCCAAAGTTTTGTTCGGCAACGAACCCAGAGACGGCAACTTCATCTCCCCAACTTTGCTTGACAACTGCACCCACGACATGGACATCATGACCGTGGAAACTTTTGGGCCTGTGATTTGTATTCAGGGTGTCAGCGGTGCCGATGAGGCCGTGGCGTTGGCCAATGATACTGAATATGGATTGGGAGCCGTGGTTTTTGGGGAGGAGCAACTGGCGAGAAAAGTTGGCAACCAGTTGACCGCCGGGATGATTGGAATTAACAAAGGCATCGGCGGAGCGAGTGGTACGCCTTGGGTTGGGGCTCGGCATTCTGGATTTTCGTACCATTCTGGGCCGATGGGTCATCGGCAGTTTTGTCAGGTTCGGGTGGTGAGTGTCAACGCCGAGTGATCTGATCCGGTATGCTTGGCGATGCCCAGCGTGATTCGTGAATCTCCAATTTTGAGTCGGCGAGCCCAATCTGCGATCGAGCGGATGGGGTCGGAGATTTTAAATAGTCACACGGATGTTGCGCTTGTTGATGCGGCGGCGTTGTTTTCTGAGTTGCGGATTGTGGTGCTTCGGATTTTGATTCGGAGCGCCGTTTCTGTGCGCACGGGATTGGTGACTTCGGTTGGGAGTTGGGCAGAGATATTGGAGTTGGATTTGGAATCTCAATTGTTCCACATGGAACAATTGGGCGATGACCGGATTTGGGCGCACGGAAGTGTCAGTGCGGTGCGGCGGGATTATTTCGGGTGCGGCGGAAAGTGGTTTGAGGATGTTGTTGCTGAGTTGATTGGGGAGGGGTTTGGTGTTGGGGAGATCGGGGCGGTGGATGAGTATTTGATGGGGATGTCGGCGGTGATTACTGATGAGGGGGAGTTCGTATTACGGCATGAAAGTGATTCGGTGAGGAAGTCGGGCGGGGTGTTTTATACGCCTGGATCGTTGGTGGGGTATGTGCTGGATCGGGCGTTGATGCCTGCGATTGAAGCGTGTTTGGGAGGGGGGGATGATGTGGAGGCGTTGTTGTCGTTGCGGGTGTGTGATCCGGCGTGTGGGTGTGGGTATTTTTTGGTTGAAGCGGCGCGGCGGATTGCGGCGAAGATCGCGGAGATTGGTG
>JALSHW010000244.1 GCA_026982035.1 Phycisphaerales bacterium
TCGGATTCCAGATCCCGCTCTTTGATCGGAACCAAGGCGAAATCCAAGCGACCTTGTCCGAACGGCTCTCAGCATCGGCCCAACTCAGAAGCGTGCAACTTGAACTGCTCGCCGAAGTATCCAATGCCTGGGCAGCGTACCAATCGGCGTACTCAGCAGCAGGAAAGTATCAAAACCTACTCCTTCCCAAAGCCGAGCAAACGCTCGATATGACCCGGCAAATGTATCAGAGCCAGAAGACCAACTACCTTCGGCTTCTCGATGCACAACAAGTCGTGATCGAATCACGAATCGCCTATGTCAACACCTTGCAAGAACTGCACTCAGCAGCCGCGTTGCTCAATGAACTTTCACAAACACACGCTCCCTGGCGTGATCCACGAACACAAGATCAGCCATATCTGGAGGGAAACCAAGAATGAATATCCAAAAACTAATCCTACTGGCCGTCCTTACCCCTTCCATGATCGCTTTGAGCGGTTGTGGTGGAAACTCCAGTGGCGGCGGACACGACGATCACGATGACCATGGCGGCGAACAAGCCGGTCACCAAAACGAAGGGCATGACGAACATGATGACCACGCCGGAGGCGACGAACACGGCGACGAACACGGCGACGAACACGGCGAAGACGCCATCAAACTCACCGACGCCCAACTCAAACAGGCAGGCGTGAGCATTGAACCACTCTCAGGCGGAATGATCGCCACCCACATCATGCTTCCCGGTGAAGTCGGACTCAACCAAGACGCTCTTCTTCATGTCACGCCTCGGGTTCCTGGAATTGTCGATCAAGTCAACGGCCTCCTTGGACATACTGTCCATGCAGGTGATCTACTTGCTGTATTGGAAAGCCCAGAACTGGGCGAAGCCAAAATTGCCTATCTTCAAGCCATTCAATCCAAGATCATCGCTGATGCCGAGCATACCAGACAACAAACGATCAGCGAAAACACTTCCAAACTCCTTGAGATACTTCGGAAGAATCCCTCGCCGACCGAACTCCGTCTAGAGGCCGACCAACTTCGAGTTGGTGCCAACAAAGGACGACTTCTCTCGACCTACGCCCAGATGAAATCTGGAGAAGCCAACTACGCCCGGGAAGAGGAACTCAATGCCAAGGGGCTATCAACCCAAGCGGATCTACTTGCTTCTCAGCAAATGTTCTACAGTGCTCAAGCTGAGTACATGGCGGCCTTTGAAGAGATTGATTTTTCGTTCCGATTGAAAATGCAAGAAGCGATGCAAGCGTTGATGATCGCAGAGTCCGCTGTGGACAATGCGGATCGCCGACTTCATATCCTTGGGTTATCACAGGATCAAATCGAAGGAATCGCCACTGAGCCCGACACAGATGTTGCACGGTATGAACTCAATGCTCCCCGGAGCGGACGCATTGTTGCCAAACACATTACTCCAGGCGAAAAAGTCGGCACCGAGGCGGCTGTGTACACCATTGCGGATATGAGCAGTGTCTGGCTCAACATCTCAATCTACGCCCAGTATGCCGGGACAATCGAAGAAGGCCAGCATGTGACGATTCATGTAGACGGCCGCACCGCCTCGGGCATTGTTGATTACATCAGCGCCATTGTCTCTGAATCAACCCGCACCGTCGCGGCCCGTGTGATCATCGACAATACCGACCGATCTTGGAAACCAGGCGAATTTGTCACCGTGCGCGTCGAAACCGACAAAGCACACGCCGACCGGGTCGTCCCGCTCGATGCCATCCAAACCATCGATGGCAACACTGTTGTCTTCATCCAAGACCACGACGGCATCGAGCCGGTTCCTGTCACACTGGGGCGCAAGAGCGACACCCACGCCGAGCTTCTCGGAAATGACATTGCCATCGGCACACCAATCGTTGCATCAAATAGTTTTCTCATGAAAGCCGAGCTCGGTAAGGGCTCGGCAGGACACGACCACTAAAGGAGGATGACATGCTCGACAAAATTATTGAGTTTTCGATCCGCCAAAGTACGGTCGTACTTTTGGCGACCGCCGCACTCTTTGGCATTGGACTGTATAGCTTTACACAATTGCCAATTGATGCGGTGCCAGATATC
>JALSHW010000245.1 GCA_026982035.1 Phycisphaerales bacterium
TGAGCAATGACCGATCAACAGCCACAACAACAGCAGGTTCAACTTCGTATTGATGAATCGAAGATGAACACGACTTATGCCAACACGATCCGCACTTCCAATACCAATGATGAGTTGATTATGGATTTTGGGCTCAATATGCCGATGCAGGCGCCTGGGCAGCCGCCGATGGTGGTGTTTTCGGTGGGATCGCGGGTGGTGATGAACTGGGCGGGGGCAAAGCGGCTTGCGATGTCGATTGGTGGAGCTGTTCGACAGTATGAGGAGCGTTTTGGGGAGATTGATATCAATCCGCCTCAGAATCCTGGTCAACCAGTGGATTCAGCACCGACGGCCGATCCCAGTGCGAACTGAAGTGATTGATCTTCGGGCTCGAATTGTTGAAAATTTTTGACTGACCGGGCGAACTTGAACATCTTTGCGTTGTAGAACAACAGTGGCCCGTGGGAAAGCGTGGACGCTGTTTTTTATGTCGATTTTTGTGTGAGGAGTATGCCAATGAATACGACGATTTCGGATGCACCGAGTGATGAGTTGGTTCAGAGTCAAGCGATGCCGATCAATGGGTTGATTGAGACGGTTGGGACTGTGGTGGTTGGACAGGAAGAGATGGTCCGATCGTTGGTGATTGGATTGTTGACGGGGGGGCATGTTTTGCTTGAGGGGGTGCCTGGGCTTGCCAAGACTTTGACGGTGACGACGCTTGCTGATGCGTTGCATGCGAAGTTTGCGCGGATTCAGTTTACGCCTGACTTGTTGCCTGCGGATTTGATAGGGACGGAGATTTATAGTCCGAAGGATGGGACTTTCACGGCTCGGAAAGGGCCGATCTTTGCCAATATTGTGTTGGCTGATGAGATCAATCGTGCGCCGGCCAAGGTGCAGTCGGCTTTGCTGGAGGCGATGCAGGAGAAACATGCGACGATTGGGGGGGAGACTTATCCGTTGGTTGGGGCCGGGGAGCCGTTTTTGGTGTTGGCGACGCAGAATCCGATTGAGCAGGAGGGGACTTATCCGCTGCCTGAGGCGCAGGTGGATCGGTTTATGCTCAAGATTAAGGTTGAGTATCCGACGGCTGAGGATGAGCGGTTGATTGTGGATCGGATGATTTCGACGCTTGAGGCCCCCACTGTTTCGGCGATGTTGACGCTGGAGCGGTTGGGTGCGGCGCGGAGGGTTGTGGATTCGATTTATATTGATGAGAAGTTGAAGGATTATATTGTGACGCTGGTGCAGGCGACTCGGGAGCCGAATGGTGTTGATGTGAAGTGGTCGATGGAGATGGGAAAGTTGATTGAGTTTGGTGCGTCGCCTCGGGCTTCGCTTGCGCTTGCGCGGGCGGCTCGGGCGAATGCGTTTTTGGAGGGTCGTGGTTTTGTGACGCCGAGTGATATCAAGATGGTGGGAATGGATGTGATGCGGCATCGGGTGATGGTTTCGTATGAGGCCGAGGCGGAGGGGGTTGTTTCTGAGGACTTGGTGCAGGAGGTTTTTGATCGAATTGCGATACCTTGAGAAGAGGGGGCTAGGGATTCGCCACTAGCCATTGGGGAAGATGAAGAGAAGAAAGACAGAGAAAGAGCAGTGAAGACACGAGGGTTTGGAGCCCTCACCCCAGCCCTCTCCCATCAGAATGGGAGAGGGAGGAAGAGAATCGATTGGTATGATTACTGAAGAACTTATGCAGGCGGTGAAGCGATTGGAGATTCGCGCTCGGCGGCGGGTGGATGATTTGTTTGGGGGGTCGTACCACTCGGCGTTCAAGGGGCAGGGGATTGAGTTTTCGGAGGTGCGGGAGTATCAGCCGGGGGATGATGTGCGGTCGATTGATTGGAATGTGACGGCTCGAATGGGGCGGCCTTTTATTAAGCGGTTTGAAGAGGAACGGCAGTTGACGGTGGTGCTGGCGGTGGATTGTTCTCGATCGACGGCGTTTGGGACGGTTCGGCGATCCAAGCATGATTTGATGAGCGAGGTTGGGGCGGTGCTGACTTTGGCGGCGGGGCGGAATAATGATAAGGTGGGGTTGTGTTTGTTTGGGTCTGAGCAGTTGGGGGGTG
>JALSHW010000246.1 GCA_026982035.1 Phycisphaerales bacterium
GGGCTTCCCCGCACTGGCCGCCGCCAAAGGCCACCCCGACGCAACGGGGCCGGTCGGGGTCTTCAAGTCGGTCGATGCGGGGGAGACCTGGACACTGTTGACCGGCGGGCTGCCGGCGGTTGAGGCAAGTGATATCGCCATCGACCGCGAGAATCCGGCAACCGTCTACGCCGCGATCGGCAATATCTATGGCGACCCCGGGAATGGCATCTACAAAACCACCGATGGTGGCGAGACCTGGACGAAACTCGGCGGCGGGCTGCCGACCTCGAATGTCGGGCGAATCAGCCTCGATGTTTCGCCAAGCAACCCACAAACGCTTTATGCGCTCTACACCCGGCAAGCCTCATCCACCGGCGGCGGAGCCTCGAACATCGGCGGATTCCGCTCTGACGATGGCGGAACAACCTGGTATGCACGGGGAGGCGTGAGCCAATCCTCGTATGGCTGGTTCCTCTCGTGCGTCTCGGTCAATCCGACCAACCCGGAGCAGGTGTTTTATGGCGGACTGACGATGCGGCGGTTCACCGGGAGTTCGGGCAGCACCGTCACGCCGCCCCATGTGGATATGCACGCCTTTGCCTGGGATGCCGCGGGCAGGCTGCTCAGCGGCAACGATGGCGGGGTCCATCTCTCGGCCAATGAGGGGTCCTCGTGGACGAGCCTCGCAACAGGGCTCGGCACGACGCAGTTCTATGCCGGGCTCTCGACGCACCCCACCGACGACAACTATGTCATCGGCGGGTTTCAAGACAACGGCACCAACCGGCGCACCAACAACACTAAGGTCTGGGGGCATGTCTTTGGTGGTGACGGCGGGTGGACACAGGTCGATCAGAGCAATCCGTCGCGGGTTTTCTGTGAATATCAGGGTACGGGCAACCTCTACCGCTCGACCAATGGCGGATCGAGCTTCAGCTACTCGGGGTCGGGGCTCAGCGGGCGCAACAGCTTTTTGCCGCCGTATGTGATTCATCCGACGAACTCGAACACGATGTATTACGCGACGGAGCGGATCTATCGCTCGATCAACGGCGGCTCAAACTGGGCTGTCCGGTCGGGCGATCTGACCGATGGAGCAGGGGCGATCCGGGCGCTGGCGATCGCGCCGAGCAACCCGTCGTATCTCTACGCAGCAACCAATGACGGCAATGTGCTCGTCTCGACCGATGGCGGAGGAAGCTTCACACAGATTCTGGACAACCACCCGGGATGGCCTCGGGTAACGCGCGAACTGTTCATCGACCCGACGGATGCAGAGACAGTCTATCTGGCGACCGCGTACTTCGGAGAGACGCAGATCCGGCGTTCGACCGATGCAGGGCAATCGTGGGAGGCGCTGGATGCAAACCTGCCGGATATCCCGGTGAATGTGGTCGCGGTGGACCATCGCCAACGCCGACTGACGATCTATGCCGGGACGGATTCGGGGCTCTTGCGCTCGGTCGATAGCGGAGCAAGCTGGCACAAGTACCCGCCGGGTCTGCCCAATGCGGCGGTGGTTGATATCAATCTTGATACCGGACGCGATCGGCTGATCGTGGCGACGCAGGGGCGCGGGGCGTGGAGTACCAACATTCTCTATTGCGAGGGTGACTGGAATGGCGACGGGATCGCCAACTCGATTGATGTGCTCGCCTTTCTCAATGATTGGGTGGCTGGATCAGACGATGCCGACTTCAACGGCGATGGCGTGGTGAACACGCAGGATGTGCTGGCGTTTTTGAATGCGTGGAATGCAGGGTGTTAGACCCGATTGCTATTACAGGCGTTCATCCTGCAGAGGACGCCGACACTGAGGCTCTGCGAAGTGTCGGATTTGTGTGTGTGTAAACACAGTTGGAATCTCTGAACAATCAAGGGGGCGGGATTTCCAGCCCGCCTTGGTACGACCTGAAGCGGCAATGAACCGACTTGCTCGGTCTTGTTCAGCGAACCCAATTGATCCGGCGCTTCGCACGCTCAGCACCGGTGTGTGGCAGAGTGTTCTGGAGTGATATTACATCGTTCCGACATTGGTGCCAAACTGCCATGACCAACGGTCGGTGATAAGGTCAAA
>JALSHW010000247.1 GCA_026982035.1 Phycisphaerales bacterium
ATGGGGATACCATTGTCCCCTCGGGCACGGAGCGCCCAATTGATCCCACTCAAGCCAAGGCCGGCTTGGACGAACGCAGGTTGTCGCTCCACCAATGTCAAAGCCAACAGATTCCAATTCAACGAACTTCCCAAGCTTGACCATGCGAAGTCATGCGCGAGCGATGGGTGTGCTCGAAGGTGCGGCATGGCTTGCCGGATTGACACTCGTGATTACCAGTGCCATCTGGACCAAACAAACCGGTGCCCTGCCTGCACTGGTCGGAGTTGATCGCTCGACTCAAATGATCGCAGTTCCTGTGGTTCAAGAACCCGCAGGGATTCAATCCGAATTGATCAGTTCTGTGATTGAAGTGGCAACTCCAGAATTGGCAACGGCTTCGGTGGCTGCGGCTGTCGATGAGGTGTCCACGATTGATCCGTCATATCGTTATTTTGATGGGAAACTCATCCGCCCTGCACGGGTCATCTATATGACGGTGACGGGGTATTCACCCGACGCTCGTTCGTGTGGTGAGTTTGCCGATGGGAAGACCGCCACGATGCACTCGGTTTGGACCAACGGAATGAACCTGGTGGCGGCCGACACCAGGGTGCTGCCGTATTGGTCGATGATTTCGGTTCCCGGCTATGCCAATACTGAGATCGTCCCGGTTCTTGATCGTGGGGGGGCGATCAAAGGCAATCGTCTGGATTTGCTCTATCCGACCCATGAGTTGGCTTTGCAGTGGGGCGTTCGGCAGGTGCCTGTGACGGTCTGGGAGTTTGTCGAGGACGAATAGGACGAATAGATCGTTGAGAGCCCTGAGCCGACGATTGCAATACCCGCTGGTTGATTTCACACACCCCATGCCGACCCCCCTAGAGTGGGTCCACATGATGTTTTCGCTCAATACCAACTCGATCCGCAGCGTCCTCAAACGACGGGGTGCCCGGGCCATGTCTCCGATGGATCTTCCCAAGTACGCCAGTGATCAGTTTGGACTGCGGGCGATCAATTTTTCGACCGATCAACTTGCCGGGCTTTCGCCTAAGGACCTTGAACTCATCCGCGATTCGGGGGATCGGAATGGGTGTTCGTGTTTGCTCTTGAGCCAATCGACTCTCCTTCCGTTGGGTGAAGTCAAAGGTGACAAAGCGCTTGAGGCCATTGAGCGGATGATTCGCGTGGTCAAGGCCGCGTCGTTGATGGGATGCAATGCGGTGTCGGTGGGGATCAAGTCCAAGGACACCGAGCCAAACTTTGAGCAAACTGTTGAGAGTATGAAGCATATTTTGCAGGCCGCCGATCGTGCGGAGATCAATGTGTTGATCTCACCGGCGGCTGGACTGACCGAAGACCCCGAACGGCTGACTGATCTGCTCAAGGGCATCGGCGGGTTTCGGATTGGGACGATGCCTGATTTTGAGGTGGCCTCGAAATCTGGGGATCCGGTTGCGTATCTCAAGAAGTTGACGCCTTATGCGTCGGTGGTGAACGCTTCGACTCTGGGGTTTGTGATTCCCGAATCTGATGCCTCGGCTTCGACCAAGGAGCCCGCAGGAGAGGATGATGCCCCGGCGTTGAGCGGGCTTGATGCGTTGGCTGCTGAGCTTGAGGGGATGATGATGGAGGAAGACCCGATTCCTGTTCATCAGGGATATGACCTGCCGAGTTTGGTTGGAGCAATCGCTTCGGTGGGCTTTGATGGGGCGATTTCGATTGATTACCAGGGCGATGAGGACGAATCTTTGGGGGTGATGCACACCAAGGAGGCGATCGAGGAGGCATTGGCTGCATTCAAGGACTAGATCGGCTATCGTATGGCAGATTGCCAGAGACTCAGAGCCCGATTTGAAGAGAGGTCCCCAAGTGAGCACTCCCTCTAGCCCAATAGGCAGCCCAACAGTCAGACCGCTCACAGTTCAAATTTCAACCACCACGCAAGGGATACAGACCCCCGTGCCCGCCAATCGCCCAATCATCATCACCATCGACGGCCCCGCAGGGACTGGCAAATCAACCGTTGCTCGGATGCTCGCTGCCCGATTGGGTTTGGACTTTCT
>JALSHW010000248.1 GCA_026982035.1 Phycisphaerales bacterium
GGGGGGATGTTGTCGGAGGTTGGGGTGCGGATGATTGATAATGATCGGGTGTGGGTGGATGCGGGGTCGCGGAAGGTTGTTGAGGTTGATCCGGGGGATGGGATTGCATTGGTTGGGCTTGGGGATTTGACGGATGGGGTGGTCAACATTGGCACGGCGTTCAGAGATGTGAAGCCGGAGACGGCGCGGGTGGTGCTGGCGCATAATCCGGATACGGCGGAGATTGAGGGGTTGACGCGGGTGGGGTCGCCGAGGGTGGACTTGATGGTTTCGGGGCATACGCATGGGGGGCAGGTGCGGATTCCGTTTTTGGGGACTCCGATTGTGCCGAGTTTGTATGGGTCCAAGTATGCGGGAGGATTGGTGGAGGGGCCTGCGTTTCGGGTGTTGATTTCGCGGGGGGTTGGGATGTCGATGTTGCCGGTGCGGGTGGGGGTGCCGCCTGAAATTAGTGTGATTGAGTTGGTTTGAATGGGGAATGGAGGAAGATCACTCCCTTACGGTCGCGGCTCGTTGAAGAGTTGAAGAGTTGAAGATGTAGGGAAGTGGCACCCGGCTCCTGCTTTACGAAGACCTCCTTTGCCGAAGACGGTCGAAGGAAGGCACCGGCACCCAGAAAAGAGAAGACCCTACTGCGCCGAAGACGGCGAGTAGGGGCACCCGGCAGGTCTTCGTACCACCAAGACCCGAAGGTGGATAAGGATCCACCGACGGGGCACCCGTTTTATTGGGGGAGGATGCGGTGGTTTTTGCAGTCCCATTCGTTGTGCATGACGCCCCAGCCGAGGCGGTCGGTTGGGCCTATGGATTCGATGCAATAGTCTTTGCGTTGGTGGACTTCTTTTTTGATGTTGAGTTTTTCGACGGTTTTGACGGAGGGGGTGTTGGCACCCGAGCAGTAGATTCGGACGCGGTGGAGGCCTAGGCCGTTGTTTGACTGGGGGGAGAGTGCCCATGAGATGGTGCGGGCGCATGCTTCGGAGGCGTAGCCGCGGCCTGTGGCGTCTTTGCGGATCCAGTAGCCGGTTTCGCAGGAGGCGGTGTTTGATCTGATGTCGTGGATTCCTGAGCCGCCTAGGAAGCGGTTGGTTTTTTTGTCGAAGATGGCGGTGCCGACTTCTTTGAAGGTGTCGGGGGTGGCGAGGTTGAGCATTTGTTCGCAGATGTATTTGGTGGTGGATTCGAGGGTGCGGTGGTGGTCTTTGGCCCAGGGCATCCAGGGGAGGAGGTGGTCGTCGCGGGATTCGTTGATGGCGGTGAAGACTTCTTCTGCGTCGTCGAGTCGGTAGGCACGGATGATGAGTCGCTCGGATTCGAGTTGGCAATCGAGGGGGTTTGGGGCTCTCCAGGCGAGGCCTACTGCGGGAAAGTTGTTTTCGGATTGGCAGTGGGTCATGCGTTGAGGATAGCGGGGGTTCTATGCTTTGGTATGGGCATGAATGATCAAACCACGAGATATGCACGGCAAGAACGGGTTGGGTATGTTGGAGAGGAAGGGCAGAGACGGCTGGAGGAGTCTCATGCTTGTATTGTGGGGGTGGGGGCGTTGGGGTGTGTGTCGGCGGATTTGCTTGTTCGGGCGGGGGTGGGGACGGTGACGATTATTGATCGGGACTTGGTGGAGTTTTCGAACTTGCATCGGCAGCCGTTGTTTTGTGAGGCCGATGCTGAGGCGAAGAAACCCAAGGCGGTGGCGGCGAAGGAACGGTTGATTGCGGTGAACTCAGAGGTGACGGTGGTGGCGCATATTGCGGATTTTCATTCGGGGAATGCGCTTGGATTGATTGGGGCGGATGGGTTGCCTGATGTGTTGGTTGATGGGACGGATAATTTTGAGACTCGGTTTTTGATCAATGATTGTGCGGTCAAACTTGGTATTCCGTATGTGTATGGGGGTGCGATTTCTACGCGTGGGTCGGCGGCGGTTTTTACACCAAACAAAGGACCTTGCTTGCGGTGTATTCAGCCGAGCCCTCCGAAGGCGGGGACGCAGCCGACTTGTGAATCGGCGGGGGTCGTTGGGGCGGTGTCGTCGATTATTGG
>JALSHW010000249.1 GCA_026982035.1 Phycisphaerales bacterium
CGGTGATGGTGTTGCAGCACATTATTATCTCGCACCATGAGAGGCCTGAGTATGGGGCGGCGAAGATACCGAGTTCGCCTGAGGCGGTGTTGGTGTCGTTGATTGATAATCTTGATGCCAAGACGGTGTTGACGCTTGCTGCGGCGAGGCCTGATCGGGAGAATATGGCCTTGGGTGGGAACTTTACGGAGAAGAACTGGGCGTTGGGGACCAAGGTGTTCAAGCCCGACCCACTGGGAGAGTGACCCCCCCAAAGTGAAGATCACGACTCGGGTGCCCCGACCCGGATTCTTATCCGCGTCGGGTCTTCGGATTGTCAGTAATGACTCAATCCCGACACGCCCAAGGCGGCGAATCGGGGCATCTCTGGTTGGTGGGCTGGTATTTTTGTAAATTATTTGATTTATTGTGGAATAGAAGGTGTTTGCGAGGCACTCTCTGTCTGGGTCGTAAACGACCGTTTACCTGTTTGGGAGTGTTGATATCAATGGTTGAGCAAAGGCATCATCAGAAGAGTACTCGGCTTGGGCTGCAGGATGCGGCGGTGCGGCTTGGGGTTCGGGATGGGGTGGATTCGGCTTCGATCCGGACGATTGCTCGGGAAGCGGGGGTGACTGAGGGGGCGGTGTATAAGCACTTTGGGAGTAAGAATGAGTTGATTCGGGAGGCGTATACGGCGATTGTTGATGAGATGGCGCGGGACAAGTTGGTTTTGATTCGGGCGGGGTTGCCGTTTGAGCATGCGATTGGGGCCTGGGTGAAGTTGACCTTTGAGTATTTTGATGGGAATCGGGATGCTTTTTCGTATGTGTTGTTGATGCCTCATCGGATGGCTGATGCGCTTGGGGATGTGTATACGAAGCAGGGGGATGTGTTTCGGGATTTTCTTTTGGAAGCTCAGGGGCGTGGGGAAGCTCGGAAGATGGATGTGAACTATGCGTATGCGTTGTTTACTGGGTGCGTTTTGAATGTGCCACGGTTGATTGAAGAGGGGGTGCTTGAGGGGCCTGCGATGAGGTATGCCAAGGAAACAGCGGAGGTTGTGCTGAACATTCTTACGGATTGTTAGACCATGTAAAGTCAAGAGGGATCTAAGCGATGCGTGTCAGGGTATTGCTGGGCTGTCGGTGTGTGTACACCGAAGCATTGTGAACTGACTTGAGCTTCTATTGATGAAGCGAGGAGATTTAAAAAATGTTGAAAAGTATGAACATGATCCCAGCGGTTGGTTTGATTGCCGTTTCAGGAATGGCTGCTTACGCTCAGCCATTGTCTGTTCAGATTGAGAATACGAGTGCCTCTGACGGGTTCTTTTTTACGCCTTTCTGGATTTCTGCACACAATGGAAGTTTTGATTCTTTTAGCGTTGGTGCTTCTGCTGGTGGTTTTCCTGGGATCACTGAGATCGCTGAGGGAGGCGATACTGGGCCTCTTTCTGCGGCGTTTGGTGCCAGCGGTGCTGGAATGGCGGGCGGGGTGCAGGCGACGGTGACTTCGGTTGCTTTTGGTGGGGATGCTCCGGTGTTTTCGCCTGGTGAGTCGACGACCTACACGCTTGATGTTGGTGATTCTTCGGTGAACCGTTATTTTTCGTTTGCTTCGATGGTGATTCCTTCAAATGATTTGTTTGTTGGGAATGACAATCCGTTCTCGTATGCGTTGTTTGATGCGATGGGTGTATTCAATGGGCCGATGGTGATTGAGATTTATGGGCGCGATGTGTACGACAATGGGTCTGAGTACAACTCTGCCATTGGTGGGGCTGCGTTCTCTGCCAATGGCGGCGCGTCGGTGGGTGAGTCTGAGTTGATTCGCAACTTCTTTACAGATGGTGGCGATGATGCGTATTTGAGTTCGTTTATTGGATCGAACACTGCCAATGGAGCAACGATTGGGTCTGCGTTTGGTTCAGATGATTTGATTGCTCGGATTACGATCAATCAGGTGCCTGCGCCGGGTGGGTTTTTGGCGTTGGCTGCTGGTGGGCTTGTGATGGGTCGCCGTCG
>JALSHW010000250.1 GCA_026982035.1 Phycisphaerales bacterium
ATCCTGGTGAAGACGCCGCCAACTCACCACCCATGCTCCCTCCCACCGCCATTCCACCCAACGAGTTCATCCTCATGATCGATTCGGGCTCTTCCCCGATCGACAAAGGCGATGTTCCAGCCAGTGAAATTGGGTCATACGGCGCCGCCTACAACACGCTCCCAGAACCACTGGTCGTCGATGGTCTTCGCTACATCGACACCAAAGAACTCTCCAATAACATCCGTTTCCACGACACACTCTTCGTCGGATCAATCGTCTCAGATACCCCGGTCAATTACACCCAGCTCCGAAATAAAATCCAGTTCACTGGCGCAACACGCTTTACAACCACCCATCCAGAAGAACCCAGCAACCCCTTCCTCAATCCAGACTCAGGTGATATGGACGACATCCAAACCAGTTCCATGATGCTCCCAAACTATTCAGTCGACCTGGGATCATTCAACTCACCACCAGAGCAAGATGTTCAACTCAACGGCGCCATCATCGCAGGCGTCCTCGATGCCCGAGGCAACACCGAAATCAACGGCGCCCTCCTCCTCACCTTCGATCCAGAATACGGCGAAGCCCCACTTATAGACATCACCGGAGCCCCAATCGGCAACCCCGCTGGTTTCAACACCACCCTGGGCTACTTCGGCGAAGATGACGGCGACTTTGAATCCATCGACCCAAGCTTGCTCCCAATCGTCGGCGGAGTCCGCATCGTGGGCTATGACACCACCGGCGACGGCCTGGCCGATGTCTCCTACGACCAACCACAACCACCCGGATCAACCCCCGTCCCCTTCAATGGCTACGGCAAAATCCGCGTTCGGTTCGATCCAAACATGCGTCTTCCATCGGGCCTGATGCTCCCATTGTCCATGCCCCCAGTTGCGGGTTCCTATCAGGAGGGTTCGATATGAGAACCACCAGCGTATCGCCCCGTCCATCGCGTCGATCATCTCGTCGTGGCTTTAGTTTAATCGAAGTCCTCATCGCGATGACCATCACCTCAACGCTCCTGACCGCCACCATGGCCGCCCTGGACGCATCCTTCAAAGGATACAAAGTCACCACCGAAGGCGCCTCGACCAATGTCGTCGCCCGAATCGTCATGCAACGAGTCACCTCAATGGTCCGAACCGGCGAAGATTTCGGCCCATACCCAGTCAACGCAATCCTGACTCCCAAAATCCAATCCACATGGATGGAGTTCGTCTCCTATCGTGATCCAGTCTCAGGAACACACCGGGTCACCAAGCTCGAACGCCGAGATGGTGTCGGTGCCAATGGCCCATACGAACTCTGGTATGTCGTCTCGACTTTCGTCGGCGGTGAGTACCAATCCGAATCGGCCGCCCCCCTCCTCGTCGGGCTCAACAAAGTCCAGTTCGATATGGAATACGATGTCGGACCACGGCTCAAGCGCGTCACCGTCGATCTCATCATCCAACCCGACGACATCCAAGATGTCGCCATCGGTGCCAATCTCGAAGCCCCAACCATCCGCCTAGTCGCCAGCGCATCACCTCGCCAGCTAGACAATTGATTTGCTTGACAAAAATATTTTGACAGGGAATCAGTATCCGCCCGGGTGATCCTTCATCCAGTTAAACGCGGTGGACACAATCTCATCGATGTCCATAATTTTCGCATCCCATCCCAGCGTGGATTTGATCCGCTCTGGGTTGTTGTACAACGCAATGGCATCACCAGCCCGCCGGGGTGCATCATGCACAGGGAAATCCACTCCAGACACACGCTTGACCGAATCCAGAATCTGCCGAACAGAATACCCCTTCCCGATCCCCACATTAAACGCCTCGACTTCACCGGCCCGGGTCGTGTTCATCGCCAGCACATGCGCATCAATCAAATCCTCAACATGCACATAATCCCGAACATTGGTACCATCTTCGGTTGGATAGTCGGTCCCAAAGATCGACAATGATTCACGCTTCCCAAGAGCCGCCTCGATCGCCACAGGGATCAAATGCGT
>JALSHW010000251.1 GCA_026982035.1 Phycisphaerales bacterium
GCATCTGGGCGATGGGGATATGGTCTGTGATTTCAAATCGCTCAAACTGGCCGTCGAGGACTATATCGACAGCTACGACCACGCGCTGATGGTCAACTCCAATGACCCGATTCTGGAGGAGTTGTCTGCCGAGAGCCAGAGCCGTGTGATTGTGTGTGAAGATGAAGACCCGACGACCGAAGTGCTGGCGAGGCGCATCTACGAATATGTGTCAGCCCAGCTTGTTGATGGCGGTTGCTACACAGATCGCAATGGCAAGGCGTTCGTCCTCCCCGCTGGATTGACCTTAGAACGGGTCCGCGTAAGTGAGACATCGAGTTCCTGGGCGGAATACGGGATCTCGTAATCCCAATCATGCAATATCAGCGGACTTGCGGGCGTTGTTCTGGTGCAAAGAGCAGGTTTTTGATGGAGTCTCAACGATGTTTGATATGAAGAATCGTGTGTGGTGTGGACTGGTGCTGGGTAGTCTTTGCTTTGGTGGTGTCGCGTTTGCTTCGCCTCCTGAGAACGATGCTCATCAGAAGGCGATGGCGATGGCGGTGGATTTGTCCTTGGCCTTTGAACATGCCAGCGAGATGATCGAGCCCTCGGTGGTGCACATTACCACCGAGGATGCCAATCGCCGGGGATTCAAGCAGCAGACCGGGGTGGGTTCTGGGGTGATTGCTGATGAGCGGGGGTATATTTTGACCAACGCCCATGTGGTTCAGGCGGGCCGATACATCACGGTGCGGCTGAGCGATGGCCGAGAGATGCCCGGCGAGTTGATTGGGACATTTGCAGAGACGGATATTGCGGTGATCAAGATTGATGCCGATGGTCTGGTGGCCGCCGAGTTTGGCGATTCAGAAGGATTGCGGGTCGGGCAATGGGTTCTTGCGGTGGGCTCGCCGTTCGGGTTTCAACAATCGGTTACGGCCGGGATCATCAGCGCCAAGGGACGCGGATCGGTGAGTGTTCCCGGAACGGATGAAGCGCGGATGCCTCAGCGGTTTCAGGAGTTTATTCAGACTGATGCGGCGATCAATCCTGGCAACTCCGGCGGGCCTTTGGTGGATTTGAGCGGGCGGGTGATCGGGATCAATACGGCGATTCTTTCGAGATCAGGCGGCAACAACGGGCTTGGGTTTGCGATTCCGATTGACATTGCCGGGGCGGTGATGACACGGATCATCGAGAGTGGGCGTGTGGATCGTGGATGGCTCGGCGTACAGATGGGGGGCTTGAGTCCGACTGATGCGTATGAACTCGGGATCGAGGGTGGGGTGGTCTTGGTTCGAGTCGTTGATGATGGGCCTGCTGATGAGGCGGGGTTGCGAGATGGTGATGTGGTGGTGGCCCTTGGTGGTCGAGCCACGGAAAATGTGGTGCGAATGGGCAACGCGATTATGCTCGCTCGGCCTGGGGTGCCTGTGGAGATCGAGTATTTCCGCAATGGAAAGAAGCGGACGGGTCGGGCGATTCTCCAGGATCGTGACGAACAGCAGGTGATTGCCGCTGGCGGGGCGTATATTGAAAATCTTGGGTTTTCGTTGGTGCCTGATGAAGAACGGATCATTCGGCGCGGGCGCGTGGTTGACCGGGTGTTTGGCTACCGGATTGTGGGTATTTCACCCAACTCCATCGCCGAGGAGAAGGGGTTTGAGCCCGGCGATTTTTTGTATGAGATTGATGGCCGATCGTTTGAAAATACACAGGTATTGAGCGAGTTTTTGACCAATGCGGATTATCACCAAGGCGTGCGGATCAAGGTCATGCGACGCGATGCGCTTGGGTACATTGATCTCAAGCATGAATAGTGCTCAAGTGTGGGTTTGTTTGGAGTGGTTTTGGTAGGGGGACTTGGAATTGGCCTTGGCGTTGTTGGCCCTGAGTTTTTTAATCTTGGCGAGCACTTTTTCAGAGTGAATATGAAACCCGGCTTTGAGGCGCGAGCGTTGGAGTTCGGCGCGGGCTTTGCGGATTTCTTCAGGGT
>JALSHW010000252.1 GCA_026982035.1 Phycisphaerales bacterium
GCTCTGCCAGCAGAGTCTTGCCGCTCCCGGTTTGTCCTACAAGTGCAATGTTCCGGATATCTTCAGTGGGTCGCGCGTTTTGGGACACGATCGGCCGCCTTTCTGAGGTAAGGCGGGCTCGTCGGCCCATCAACAAAGCGAGCCGGCAGCCCGCAGATCGGATTGTTCCGCCTCTGGATCGGTACTGATCTGAGGCAACATCCATCATAGCAGCCATCCACGAAATTGAAAGATAAAAACATCCTCTTTCCACACAACCCACATGAGCCATTTTCCATGAATTTGCTCAGAGCCGACCTAAACTTTCATCCCATGACCACAACGACCACCATCACCCGCTTTGCCCCCTCGCCCACAGGACACCTCCATATCGGCGGTGCCCGCACGGCCCTGCTCTGCTGGGCCTTTGCCAAACAAACTGGGATTGGGGGGGGGCGATTCCTCCTGAGAATCGAAGACACCGACCAAAAACGATCCTCCGAATCCTCCACCAAAGGCATCCTCGAAGACTTGGCCTGGCTCGGCATCACCTGGGACGACGGACCCGAACTGGAGTTCAACGGCCAGACCATCGGTGGCGACACACGATCAGTCGGCCCGTACTACCAAGCCCAACGCATCGACCTCTACAACGACGCCATCAACCGACTCATCGAAGAAGACAAGGCCTACCCCGCCTTTGAGACCCCCGAAGAACTCGAAGCCAAACGCAAAGAAGCCATCGCCGCCAAGATCGGCTACAAATACGACCGCGCGGCCCTCCAAATCTCCAAAGAAGAACGCACCAAACGACTCGCCGCCGGCGAGTCCCATGTCGTCCGCTTCAAAATGCCGGATGAGCCGATCACCGTCGAAGATCAACTCTTGGGCGAAGTGACGATCAAGCCCGAAGAGTTTGACGATTTCATCATCCGAAAACGAGACGGTTTCCCAACCTACCACCTGGCCGTGACGGTTGATGACGCGTTGATGGGCGTCACCCATGTATTGCGAGGCCAGGAGCATCTGATCAACACCCCTCGCCATGTCGCGTTGCAGACGGCCCTTGGCTATGACCATCCGGTGTACGCCCATATGCCGCTGATTTTTAATCCCGATGGCTCAAAAATGTCCAAACGCGACAAGGACAAGGCCGCCAAAAAAGCGTGCAAAGACGCAGGGCATGAGTCCTCGCCGATCGAAGCCCTTGATGACGCCACCTACACCGAATGGCTCAAAAACAAGACCCGCCAGCTCGAATCAGACACTTTGATTGCCCTGGCCAAGCACCTTAATATCGTCCTTCCCGAAATAGATGTCGAAGACTTTAGAAGAGCGGGCTACCTTCCCGAAGCCCTCACCAACTACCTCGCCCTCCTCGGCTGGAACCCAAAGACCAAAAACGAAGACGGCACCGACCTCGAACGCTTTGACATGGACTACCTCGCGTCCCACTTCTCCATCGCGGGTATGGGCAAGGGCCAGTCCAAGTTTGATCGCATCAAACTCCTGAGCTTCAACGGCGACGCCATCGCGGCCTTGACCGACGAAGAGTTCGCATCCCGCTGGCATCAATGGGCAACACACTACGACACGGCTTTGGCCGAGCGGTTTTCTCAGCAAGACATGGTTTCACTTGCCCCAGCCGTTAAGACCCGTTGCAAGACGCTCGCGGATGGTCGCGGCGTGATCGGCTTTGCGTTCATCGCTGATGATGCGATTGTCTACGACGGCAAGGCCGTCCACAAGGCCCTCATCAAAGGCGAACGCAAAGGCCTCGAACTGTTGAAGGCCTTCCGCGATGAACTCGCCGAGTTTGATGACTTTACTCCAGATGCCATCGAGGCCAAGGTCAGCGCGTTTGCCGAGTCCAAAGAGGTCGGCATGGGAAAAATCGCACAACCATTGAGAGTCGCCGTCACCGGCGCGGGTGTTTCACCATCGCTCGGTCAGACGCTCGCCATTCTGGGCAAGGACGCCGTACTTGCGCGGATTGATGGGTGTATAGAATCCGTCCATGCCGATTCAGGCAAGGAGTAAGCATGTCTGTACCAACACTCGACATTCATTTTGGCGACAATCTTGAGATCCTCAGTTCATTTGAATCAGGGTCGTTCGACATGATTTACATCGACCCGCCATTCAACACCGGAAAAACCCAGGCCCGAACCCGCACCAAAACCGTCCGCGACGACGATGGCGACCGCGAAGGATATAAAGGCAACCGCTACAAAACAATCACAATGGGCACCAAGGCCTTCGCCGATACCTTCGACGATTTCATGCTCTTCCTCGAACCAAGAATCCTCGAAGCCCAGCGACTCCTCAAACCCAACGGCAGTTTCTTCCTCCACCTCGACTACCGCGAAGTCCACTACGCCAAAGTCATGTGCGACATGATCTATGGCCGAGACTCATTCATCAACGAAATCATCTGGGCTTATGACTACGGCGCCCGATCCAAAAAACGATGGTCATCCAAACACGACACCATCCTGTGGTACGCGATGAATCCCAAGGACTACACCTACCGCTACGACGACATCGACCGCATCCCCTACATGGCTCCCGGCCTCGTCACCAAAGAAAAAGCAGCCCGCGGCAAAACCCCAACCGATACCTGGTGGCACACCATCGTCTCGCCCAACGGCAAAGAAAAAACCGGATACCCAACCCAAAAACCACTCGGCGTCATCAACCGCCTCATGAAAGTTCACACCAACCCCGGCGACCGAGTCCTCGACTTCTTCGCCGGCAGCGGCACCATCGGCGAATCCGCCATCCGCATGGGCCGAAACGCGGTGCTGGTGGATCAGAACAAAGAAGCGATGGAAGTGATGGTCAAACGACTTGGATTTGCCCAGTTAAAATTTCATGGATGGGAGCCGAAGCCAGATTCAGCAGTTGGGCATTTATTGACGGACATGGTTGAGGTGTAAGAAAGGGGGTGTTTTTCGAGTAGTTCGTGAAGGCGAGGGGAAACCAGAATGCCGTGAGAGAACGAGCACTCTTAAAAATAAATTTCACGATTTGAACACTAGATATAAAGCACTATTGAGAACGAATAATGACTGAGACTATCCAACGACATTTCATCCAGCAGATCATCGACGCCGACATCGAGTCGGGCAAGTGGGGCCCCCCAGGCGATCGCTCCGTCATCACCACGCGGTTCCCGCCAGAGCCCAACGGCTACCTCCACATCGGACACGCCAAAGCCATCCACATCTCCCATGGCATCGCCCGCGAGTACGGCGGAAAATTCAACCTCCGCTTCGACGACACCAACCCGGCCAAAGAAGAAGTCGAGTTCGTCGAATCCATCAAACGCGACCTTCAATGGCTCGGCACCAAGTGGGACGGCGAGGTGTGCTTTGCTTCAGATTATTTCGGACAGATGTACGACTGGGCCGTGGAGTTGATCGAAAAGGAGTTGGCGTATGTCGATGAGTCCACGCCCGAACAAATCCGCGAGATGCGGGGCAAGGTCGGCGAAGCCGGCACAGATTCCCCGTTCCGCGATCGACCAATCTCCGAATCCGTCGATCTCTTTGCCAAAATGAAATCCGGCGAAATCGAAAACGGCAAGATGGTCCTGCGTGCCAAGATCGGCATGGACAATACAAATCTCAACATGCGTGATCCGGTCATGTACCGCGTGGTCAACACGCCGCACCACCGCACCGGAGATCAATGGCACATCTACCCCATGTACGACTGGGCCCACGGCCTCGAAGATTCCATCGAAGGCGTCACCCACTCGCTCTGCTCACTGGAGTTCCAAGACCACCGCCCACTCTACGACTGGTTCATCGACGCTATAAACCAAGGCCGATCTGGCGACAACAAGATTCATCACCCACAACAAATCGAGTTCTCGCGGCTCGCCATCAGCTACACCAACATGTCCAAGCGGTACATGCGTCAACTCGTCGAAGAGAACCGCGTCGATGGCTGGGACGATCCACGCATGATTACCTTGGCGAGCTTCCGCCGTCGTGGCTATACGCCAGAATCCATCAAAGATTTCGTCACCGGCGTTGGTGTCACCAAGTTTAATGCGATGACGGACATGGGCCGGCTCGAAGGCGCGTTGCGTGATGATCTTAACAAACGGGCACCGAGACGCATGGCCGTGCTTGATCCGGTCAAACTCATCATCACCAACTGGGGCGATGGTGGAGATGTTGATCGCATCGAACAAATGGATGCGATCAACAACCCCGAGGACGACACCGCGGGCACGCGCCAGATTCCATTTGGCAAAGAACTCTGGATCGAGCGGGCTGATTTCATGATTGACCCACCCAAAAAATTCTTCCGTCTTGGCGTTGGTCGAGAGGTCCGGCTCCGCTGTGGCTACTGGGTCAAATGTCATGATTTCAAGCAAGATGGCGATGGCAACATCACCGAGGTCCACTGCACCTACGACCCAAACACCCGAGGCGGAAACAACCCCCCACCCGACGAAGAAGGCAAAGTCCGCAAGGTCAAAGGCACCATCCACTGGGTGGATGCCCACGACTGCATTGACGCCGAGGTCCGGCTGTTTGATCGCTTGTACAAAACAGAAAAACCCGGCAAAGAAACAGGCGACCACCTCGATGATCTCAACGAAGATTCTCTCGAAATCCGCACCGGCTGCAAACTCGAAAAAACATTCCAGTCCGTCACCCCCGACGAACCACAATGGCCCGACGGCATCCGCCGATTCCAGTTTGAACGCACCGGCTATTTCTGCATCGACAAAGACTCCGCCGATGCCAAGATGGTCTTGAATCGAACCGCCACCCTCCGAGATTCATGGGCCAAGAAACACCATAAATAGGCCCAGTCAATGACCATCAACCGATCGCCGACCTACCATCGCCCATGAGTTTAATAGTCACAGGCACCATCGGAATCGACACCATAGAAACCCCAGACGGCCAACGGCGCGAGGACCTCCTCGGCGGCTCGGCGGTCTACTTCTGCGCGGCATCGTCTTTTTACACCAAACCCCGCCTCGTCGCCGCCGTCGGAGATGATTTTCCCGAGTCCTTCATGGACACACTCAAGTCATTCGAGGCCGTCGACCTGGCCGGGCTCGAAGTCCGCCAAGGTTCAAAGACCTTCCGCTGGGGCGGCAAGTACATGGAAGACATGGACCGCCGCGAAACACTCTTTACCGAACTGGGCATTCTCGAAGAAGCCCCGCCGACGGTGCCCGATGCGTTCAAAGATTCAAAGGTTCTGTTCCTGGCCAACTCCCACCCAATGGTCCAACTCGGCATGCTCGAACAACTCGGTGAACTGGAACTCTCCGTCGTCGACACGATGGATCTCTGGATCACCATCGCCAAGCCCGAACTGACCAACCTTCTGGGCAAGGTCAATGGCCTGGTCCTCAACTTCGACGAAGCCGAGCAATACACCGGACACCGCAATCCAGTCACCGCCGGAAGGCACCTCCTCGAACTGGGCCCAAGATTCGTCGTCATCAAAAAAGGCGAACACGGCTGCATCCTCGTCCACCGCGACGGCATCTGCGCCCTGCCCGCGTACCCAACCGAACGGGTCGTTGACCCTACAGGCGCAGGCGATTCCTTCGCCGGCGGCCTGATGGGACGACTCGCCGCCCGAGGCGGCCACGACCTGGGCTCCTTCGAATCCATCCGCGACGCCCTGGCCCATGGCACCATCATTGCATCATTCAATGTCGAGTCCTTCTCCCTCGAACGCATGCAAGCGATCACCCGCAAAGACATCCACGACCGATTCGATCACTACGCCTCGATGATGCGCCTGGGCGAATAAACCATGTCGCCCGACTCGTCATACCTCGACCCCTACCGCGACGCCGTCGCTGAAATGGGTGCCGGCTTTGAGGCCCAACTCTGGCTCTCAAAAGATGCCCAAGCCAAACGGTTCAAGGTCATCGCCGATGCCATCGATCAGCACAGCACCATCGCCGATCTCGGCTGTGGCCAAGGCGATCTCCTGATCTACCTCCAACAACACAACCAACTCCCCAAACACTTCATCGGCATCGAAGGTGTCCAAGAAATGACCACCCACGCCCAGCAGCGCGTCGATGCACTCGGCATCAAAAACGCCGTCTTTCAAACCCACGATTTCGTCGCTGACACCAAACTTCCATCCCAACTCGTCAAAGATGCCGGGGTTGAGTGCTTCATTTTTTCAGGTTCACTCAATACGCTCAGCATGAATCAAGCCCAAGCAGTGCTCGCCCAGTTCTACAAAGCACTCGAAAAATCCGGGCGCGGAACCCTGATTTTCAACTTCCTTTCCAATCGCCACGACAAACAACGCACCCCAGCCCAGCCCCCGGCCGTCCGATTCGATCCAGTCAAGATGCTCGATTGGGCCCTGAGCCGGACCCCGATCGTGTCGTTGCACCACGATTATCTCGCCGGTCACGACGCAACCATCGTGATGCAAGTGCCAAACGATTAGTTCTCCCAAATTTTCAAGAACCGGTCTGATCCCTGACGACGAATCGAGTTGTCCTCGAGCACCTCTTCGGTCGATTCGAGCAACTCCTCGGCATCAAAAATCAGCGACTCCTGACTCCGATCAAAGAACTCAAACATCAGCGTCTCTTCTTCGTTGTCACGCAGCACTTCAACCAAGTGTGACACCGAGTCAATGTCGATCCCATTGACCGATTTGAGCGTCGGATTCCCAAAAACCTCATAGCCCTTGGTGATCGCATGAGGCAAGAAAGTCGCCGCCAACACCACATACTCCTGCCCAGGCATCTTCCGCTCTTCATTGATATGCAGCCCCACCGGCGAGCCATCAATGATCCCGTACCCAAGATACAAGTTCATAAAATGCTCCCGACGAACCGGCGTAAAAATCATCGGCCCCGCAATAAAATACTCAGGATACGCATTGCCAATAAACGGCACCAACTCATCCCGATGACTCGTCACCACAATCTCAAGATCAATTGATTCACCATCTCGGATCACCGTCACAGGCACCATCCCATCCTCAGCAAGTTCCCGAATAAAGTACCGCCAGTGCAGCCGAAGCCCGTCGTCCCGCGTCACCATTCCCGCATTGTCGATGTCATATTCGCCGATCCGATCAAGCAAGTCCCACTCCACCAATGGCTGCTTGGAATCCTCAGGAGGCCGAGTGTACACAATCCCCGTCTGCTCCCTGCTCAATCCAAGAAACGCGCGCAACGCATCGTTTTCACAAGTCTGGAACCTGGCTTCGTGCAACCGAGGCGGCCCGTCATATTCACCATCCTCAATATCGCGCAGAAACATTTTCACTTCCTCAGCCGGGATCACATACCCAATATTCTCGGCATACTCCACCCCGCTAAACACCACCCCGCACACCTTCCCATCCAAAATCACAGGCCCACCAGAGTTCCCATGATTGAGCGCAGCGTCTACCTGCACCCGTAATCCACGAGCATCCATGTTGTATTCGGTGTATTCAATCCGTGAAACCACCCCTTCGGTAATCGAGACTTGCTCGCCTCCAACCGGGTATCCAATCGCTTGCACAGTCGCCCCGATCTTGGGCAGTGCATCACTGAGTTCAAGCACAGGATGGTTCGCATGAAACTCCTCGCGGTCTGACACCTTCTTGAGTTCAAGCAATGCCAAATCCATTTCTTGAGAAATCCCGATCACCTCGGCCCGCAACTTGTCGGCACTGTTGGGTGGCTGCACATAAATCCGTGTGGAAAGTTCAACCACATGCGCGTTGGTCAATATTCGATCCCCAGCAATCACAAATCCAGTGCCGGAAAGTTCCTGGGGTGCCTGTTTCGTCCAAGGCCGAGCAAAGTCTGGACCCCGATAAGTTGCGAAAATTTTGACCACCGAATCCCGCACCTCAGCAGTCTCATCAGCCGCCCACCCGCTCAAAGTCATCACACAAATCAGCCCAGTCATCATCCATACGCGCATAGTCGTCTCCTCAAGCACGCCCGACAATGAACGGCTCAATCATCATAGATCATCTATTCAATGCGTGCCTCGTGGCAACATTTGGCTCAAATACACGACCATTTCAAAACAACTCAAAAAAACACCGGCGACCCACACGAAGAGCCGCCGGTGCATATATGAACTGCGCCCTCTCCAGAGCGGCGCAGAGCAGACATCAGTCGTACATCGGAAGTCCAGAAGGAACCGACTGAGGAATCTGATCACGAAGATCAATCGATGATGGATCCGTCAAAGCGTTGAGGAAATCCATCAGATTGCTGAACTCATCATCGGTGAGATAAGTCGCGCCAAGTTCACTGGCTTCAAGAATCCCATGAAGTCTGGCCTTGTCGTTCATGACCATCATGTCTTGCTTAACCAAATCGTCGCGGTATGGCAAAATGACCTGACTCTGATCATAGTTGAACAACGAGTGGGCGGGATTCAAGTGATGCCGAACCATCGCCTCAAGCGTACCAAACGCACCATTGTGACCCCAAGGCCCAGTCAACGCAACATTGCGAAGTGAAAGAACACGGAACTTGAAGTTGTCCGCAGGATCGCCGGTCTCAGCACCAAGCCCAAGATCATCACGACCATCGGTGTACCCAGGTTGGTTGTGACCCTTGCCCGGTCCAATCTGAGGCATCCCAATAGCAGCAAAATCGTGATTCGTCTGGAACGGTCCAGAGTGACAGCTCGCACAGTTTGCTTGCCCATAGAACAGAACCATCCCTTGAACAGCACCCATCGACATCGCTCCAGAATCGCCTCGCAAGAAACGATCAAATGGCGAATTGTCCGAACGACCAATAAAGAACTCGTATTCAGCAATCGCATTGGCAATGTGAGCGTAAGTAATGTCAGAAGCACCCGAAACATCAGGATACACCTTGACAAACAAATCAACATAGTTTGGGATCGAAGCAACCCGAGCGGTCAACAATTCCCATACCAACTGGAAATCCCCCGCATCGGCCGCATCGGCAACCGCGTTTTCCCCAGGTTGACCGGCCATCTCAGTCCCAGAAGTCACCGGGAAACACGCCTGAGCGGCCACCGTAGAATCCAACCCATCAATCAAATCCATCCCGGCAGGAGTCGAAAAACCCTTCGGGTGATTCGGATCAGCAGCAATCCGACCATCATGCATCATCACAGTAAACTCATGAGCACCAAGGTTGAACACATGCGGAGCATTCCGAGGCACACGCTCAACAACCGCATCAATCCCAAATCCCGTATCACGGAATGGACCGACACCATTGCCGCCTTCCCCAATAGGAAGCGATAAACCATCACTCGTGTCGGTCACCAAAGTGTGGCAAGTCGAACAAGAAATATTCATATTGCCCGACAAAATCTTATCGTGAAACAACAACTTTCCAAGCTCGGCCTGACCCTCATCAATAGGATGGTAATCCGCATCCGTTGGTGCATCAGGCAACCACGCGGCATTGGATTGATCGCCTTGCTCAAGCGAACGAATCAACTGACGCACAAGATCCATCTTGGTCGTCGAAGAAGTCGCTGTCGGATCCGCTGTCGGAGCAGTTTTTGATTGGGCTGTTGATTTGACCGCTGGTTGAACCACAGGTGCTTGCTTGGTACTGGCACCCTTGGCTTTGGGCGTGCCCTGAGCAACCCCCGCCGACACCATCAAAGACACGCAGGCCAATGAACCAATACACAACCCAGAGAACCCGCGATGGGCTCCTCGTTTCTTCATATTCATTTCAATACCCTCTCGAAAAATCCGACGCAACCGGCTTGGCCAAAACTGCATGGCCTCATGGTGAACAAATCCGGACGCTACACCCAAGAACCTATCAGATCAGTACCTAGGCGTAAAGTATAAAATGGATAAATTCAAGCAAAACCCATCGACACCGGGTTCAATGGGCGTTTGAAGCCGTATTTCGCACAATCGGGTCCGAAATAATACAACTCGTTCCACCAATTTTCTCCAAATCCTGCAGCGCATGAACCCCCCAAATCCCTGCACGCAACGCCTCGATCGCATGAATTGCCTGCCCCGCAGCCGTCGCCGTGGTAATCATCGGAATCCCAAGCCGCACCGCCGTCGCCCGGATACTCCCCTCATCGGTCTGCCATCCCGTCCGCGTCGGCGTGTTGATCACCAACTGAATATGCCCATTCTGCATTAAGTCCATCACATTGGGACGAGCCCCCGCCTGAATCTTCTGCAATACCTTGGGCTGCAATCCATGGCGTGATAACTCATCAGCCGTCCCCTGCGTGGTAAACACCTTGAACCCCATCGCCATCAGCGACCGCACCACCGGGACCATCTCGGCCTTGTCTTCCTGCCGCACCGACACAAACACGCCACCTTCTTTAGGCAACGAAACCCCCGCCGATTCCATCGCCTTCAAATACGCCATCGGCAGCGAAACATCAACACCCATCACCTCACCCGTCGATCGCATCTCAGGGCCAAGCACAAAGTCCACCCCAGGAAATTTCCGAAACGGAAACACCGGCGCTTTGACGGCAAAGAATCCCGCATCAGGAATCTCCATTGTCCCTTGATCTTTGAGCGAAACCCCCATCATCGCCTTGGCCGCCACCGATGCCCACGCCACACCCTTGGCCTTGCCCGCATAAGGGACTGTTCTTGAGGCGCGAGGGTTCACTTCGATGATGTACACCGTGTCGTCTTTGATCGCCATCTGCACATTCATCAGCCCGCAAACCTTGAGTTCCTCAGCCAGCATCCGAGCAATCCGTTTGATCTCAGTCAGCACCGAGCCCCGAATCGTCGTCGTCGGAATCATGCAGGTCGAATCCCCTGAATGTACCCCCGCATGTTCAATATGCTCCATCACCGCCGCGATGTAGGCCCCACCAGCCCCCCGTGGCACAGGCGTCTCGCCTGTGTCTTCTCTTTGATTCTGTTGAGTATCTCCAAAGTCCACAGGCGGGACGCCTGTGCCACGGGTTATTGGAGTTCCAAAATCCGCCACCACATCAACATCCAGTTCCAACGCATGATCCAAGAACTGGTCAATCAAAATCGGCGCATCATCAAGCCCCGAAACATCCACCGCCGTCAGCATGTAGTGCCGCAACGCCTTCTCGTCCGGACAAATCTCCATCCCCCGCCCGCCCAGCACATAGCTCGGCCGCACCAAAACCGGATACCCAATCCCCCCCGCAATATCCACAGCCGCATCAATCGACCGAGCAATCCCCGACGCAGGCCGCTTGAGATCGAGCTTGGTCAACATCTGATCAAACCGATCCCGATCTTCTGCCCGATCAATCGCCTCCAATGGCGTCCCCAACATCGGCACCCCGGCCAGATCAAGCCCATGAGCCAGATTCAGCGGCGTCTGCCCGCCATACTGCACAATCGTCCCGTGCAACGACGCCTCAAGTGTCTCCGTCACATTGAGCACATCTTCGAGCGTCAACGGCTCAAAGAACAACACATCACTCGTGTCATAGTCCGTACTCACCGTCTCCGGATTCGAGTTGATCATCACCGCGTCGAATCCCAGTTCTTGAGCCGCATACGCCGCGTGGACACAGCAGTAATCAAACTCGATCCCCTGCCCGATCCGGTTGGGCCCGCCACCAAGGATAATAATTTTCTTCTTCGGATCAATCTCAGCCGCCATCCGGTCGCGCAACTCACACTGGGCCGGAACTTCAACCACCGACCCGTCTTCAAGCACTTTCCGCGATCCCGCTTGGTAGGTCGAGTAGTAGTAGGGCGTCACCGCTTCAAACTCGGCGGCACAAGTATCCACACACTTGAATACGGCCTCAACACCAAGGCCCTTGCGATGAGCCCGCACTGTTAAAATCGTCTCCGAACTGATCTTCCCAAGATACACTTGCGCGAGCTGCGCATCCGAATACCCCATCTCCTTGGCCCGCTGCATGAGCGACCGGTCAACAAGTTCCAACGAATCAACCGCCATCAACTCATCTTCAAAATCAACGAGTTCCTGCATCTGATACAAAAAGAACCGATCAATCCCCGTCAGATCATTGATCCGATCAATCGACCACCCCATCTTCATCGCGTACCGAATAAAATACAGCCGTCCCTGCGAAGGCACCGACAACTTCCGCGTCAACTTGTCTTCGTCAATCGGCCATTCGATCTCGCCATCATGTTCCCGCTGGGCGTTGAGCCAATCATCGTTCTTGTCAAGCCCAAATCCAAACCGCTTGAGTTCCATCGAGCGGATGACCTTCTGGAATGACTCCTTGAATGTTCGACCGATCGCCATCGCTTCGCCAACAGATTTCATCTGCGTCGTCAGCGTTTCGTCCGCCTCGGGGAATTTTTCAAAAGTCCACCGTGGCATCTTGGTCACCACATAATCAATCGTCGGCTCAAAGCACGCACTCGTCGTTCCCGTGATGTCATTGCGCAACTCATCAAGCGTGTACCCAACCGCAAGTTTGGCCGCGATCTTGGCAATCGGGAACCCGGTCGCTTTGGATGCCAATGCCGACGACCGTGACACCCGCGGATTCATCTCGATCACCACAAACTCAAACGCCGGCTCGCTTCCATCAGCAGTGGGGGCCGGGCTGGGATTGATCGCAAACTGCACATTACTCCCCCCAGTCTCAACCCCAACAGCCCGCATAATCGCCAGCGACGCATCCCGCAAGACCTGGTATTCTTTATCCGTCAGCGTCAAGCACGGCGCCACCGTCACCGAATCCCCCGTGTGCACCCCCATCGCATCAATATTCTCAATCCCACACACCACCACGCAGTTGTCCTTCTTATCGCGCACCACTTCGAGTTCATATTCCTTCCACCCGATCAGCGATTTATCAACCTGAATTTGCCCGATCATCGACGCCCCAAGCCCGCGTGTCACAAGTTCTTCAAGTTCGGCATAGTTGTACGCAATCCCGCCGCCCCATCCCCCCAAAGTGAAGGCCGGGCGAATGATCGCTGGGAGTCCGACCTGTTCGATAAACGCCACCGCTTCGGCAAGTGTTTCGACCGTCACCGAATCAGGGGTCGGCAATCCGATCTCCGCACAAATGTCATTGAACACTTGCCGATCTTCTGCCCGGTGAATAATCGCTCGATCCGCCCCGATCATTTCGATTCCAAACTCTTCAAAGATCCCCAAATCGCTCATTTCACAGGCGCAGTTGAGGGCCGTCTGGCCGCCGAGTGTCGGCAGCACCGCATCAATCGGGAATCCGAGTTCGATCTCCTTCTCGATAATCTTCCGAACAGACTCCGGCGTGATCGGCTCGATATAAGTCCGATCCGCAAACGCCGGGTCGGTCATGATCGTCGCTGGATTCGAGTTGACCAGAACGAGCCGGTACCCCTCGGCTTTGAGCGATTTACACGCCTGGGTGCCCGAATAATCAAATTCGCACCCTTGTCCAATGACAATTGGGCCAGATCCAATCAGAAGAATCGTATTGAGATCATCGCGTCTGGGCATTTGGGGATTCCTGTGGGTAAAAAGGTCCGAAAATGTCGTCGTTGTCGCG